>CALECF010000197.1 GCA_937948705.1 uncultured Anaerosolibacter sp.
CTAATTCTCCCACCTGCCACAGAACATCATTTTGATTAAAGGTATTTCGAATCTCTGCTAAAAACTCTGCATTGGCATCATTTGAGCCACCTTTTCCTCTAACACCTGTATATTTTACTAAAATGACACCCTTCCCCATATAAGCCGCATTTCTTTTATCTAACACATCAGGATAATTTGGATCAAAAGCTGCCCCTACATCCCCAGATAGCACTTTTGAATTAGCCATTGATCTTCTGATTTGTATTTCAATAGACCCTTTATTTTGTATAGCAATAAGCTCAGCCACCATATTCTCAAAGAATTTTGATTCCATTCCTGTATTCCCCATACTACCCACTTCTTCCTTATCTACAAATAATGCAACCGCGGTTTTGTTAGGAATTTTAATGTCTAATATTGCTTTTAGTGCTGTATATGCACATACCCGGTCATCATGGCCGTAGGCTCCCACCATGCTTTTATCAAAACCAACATCTTTAGCTCTGCCAACAGGAACTGCTTCCATCTCGGCAACAAAAAAATCTTCTTCTTGAATTCCATACTTTTCATAAAGTAATCTCATGACGTTCAATTTAACTCTTTCTTTAATTTCTTGATCTCCAAAGGGTATACTACCGATTAGTATATTTAATCCTTCTCCAGTAATCCCCTCGCTCATTTTCTTTTCAACCTGATCTTTTGCAAGATGGGGTAGCAAATCGGTTATAAAGAATACAGGGTCCTCCTCATCTTCTCCAATAGTGATATTTACCTTTTCACCATCCTTTTTAATCACAACGCCATGGAGTGCTAAAGGAATTGCAGTCCATTGATATTTCTTGATCCCACCGTAATAATGAGTTTTAAAAAATGCGAATCCCCCGTCTTCATAAAGTGGGTTTGGTTTTAAATCCAATCTCGGTACATCTACATGAGCACCGATTATATGCATTCCTTTTTCCAAAGATTCCCTTCCTATCACAAGCATTACAGCTGCTTTGTCTCTATTGTTTATATAAACCTTTGTTCCAGGTTCTAGTTTCACTTTTCCGGCTATTACCTCTTCCATAGAAACATAGCCATGAGCTTTGGCTGTTTGTATAATCTCTTTAATACATTCTCTTTCTGTCTTTCCTCTATCAAGAAAAACTTTATAGCCCTCATTTAACTTAAATACTACTTCGCTTTCTTGTTCCGTGAGTAAATCCCATCCCGTTTTGAATTCGTGGAGAATTTTGCTTTTCAGTTCTTTTCCCTTTTGGTTATCAGACATAACGATCGCCTCCATGTATAAATTTTATTATATATATGATTATTTTTTAAACCTTATGTGCATTCTTCATTTTATAATAACTTTTCCATCTTTACCATCAATAATTAACAATATTTCGTAAAATAAAAAAAAGATCCAATCTAGATCTTTTTAATATTATGCTTATAAGCGTAAATGGCAGCTTGCGTTCTATCATTTACCTCAATTTTCTTGAAGATATTGGATACATGATTTTTTACAGTTTTTTCGCTAATAAAAAGGCTCTCTGCTATTTCTTTATTATTTTGACCTTCAGCAATTAATATAAGCACCTCATATTCTCTTCTTGTCAATCGCTCTCTTTTAAATTCTTCATCACTTGAGCCTTTTTTATTAAATTCACGGACTAAAGAAGAAGCCAGGGATGGATGTATATAAGAATCACCTGCATATACGTCTCGTATTGCCTTTGTTAAACTAGAAGACTCGGCATCCTTTAAAACATACCCTGAAGCTCCTATGTTAATTGTTTCAAATAAGTATTCTTTATCTTCATGAATCGTTAACATAATAATTCTAGCGTCCACGCCCATGTCTTTTAATCTTCTTAATGCCTGTATACCATTCATTTGCGGCATGTTAATGTCCATCAATATGATATGAGGCTTTAGCTGTTGTGTTTTTTTTATCGCATCTTCCCCATTTATGGCTAATCCAACCACTTCAATATCTTCCTCTAACTCTAATATCTGCTTTAGTCCTTGTCTCATAAGTGCGTGATCATCTGCGATGAGGACTTTTATATTACTTTTTATCATACACTTCCTCCTCTTCTCCTAAAGGAATACTTACTCGAATCCTTGTCCCTTTACCAATATTACTGGTAATTTCAATATTCCCTTTTAAAAGTTCTACTCTTTCTCTCATAATAAACAATCCATAACTACATTCTTCTTTAGTCGTCCTAAATGCCTCCTCAACGTTGAATCCGACGCCATCGTCGATGATAAGCATATTTATGTTTTTATGCATAACTTCCAGTTTTATCACAACAGTACTTGCCTTTGCATGCTTATTAATATTATGCAGGGATTCTTGAATAATCCGAAAAACTGATAGTTGAATAATTGAATCTATGGAAAGTCCCTTTGCCATTACTGAAAAATTAACATTTATTTTTGTCTCATCTTCAAAATTAATAATAAATCGTTGTATTGTAGGTACTAATCCTAAGTCGTCTAAAGACATGGGTCTTAAATCATATATAATCTTCCGCAATTCTTTTAGCGCATCTCTGACAAAGTTTTTTAATTGATTCAATTCATACTTCGTTTGTTCTAAGTCTCGATCAATGAGCTTCTCACAAATCTCAGTCTTTATTACGACGTTTGCCATGGATTGGGCAGGACCATCATGAATATCTCTAGCAACACGCTGTCTTTCATCCTCCTGTGCTTTGATAATCTTTATTCCTAAATCCTGCTTTTGTTGAATATCCTCAAGCTGTTCAAATACATCTCTTAGATTACCACTTAAATAGCCCATTGCTACCCCTACC
>CALECF010000198.1 GCA_937948705.1 uncultured Anaerosolibacter sp.
GTATTCGATTGCAACTGGTGGGAATAATCCATAAGAAAGAACATCTTCTTCTTGCTCGTAATATTCCTGCATCTCCTTTTTAAAGGTTTCTAACTGTGGAGTAATTAAATCTGCAGGTCTACATTCAATAACCTCTTCCTCCCCAATAATCTTCTTCTTAATTTCTTCTGATATGGCAACCGTAGGTTTACCGTATTCGCCCTTCACATATGCTTTGATTTCCTTTGGAACCATCTTATATCGCTCTCCGAGTACCACATTAAACACTGCCTGGGTTCCGACCATTTGGCTCATTGGAGTAACCAATGGAGGATATCCCAAATCTTCACGAACTCTCGGAACTTCCTTTAAAACATCATCATATTTTTCTACGGCATTTTGCATCTTTAATTGAGAAACAAGATTTGATAACATGCCGCCTGGAACTTGGTAAACCAGAGCATTTACATCGACACCTAAAACCTTTGGATCTAATAAACCACTGGCTAAATACTTATCTCGGATTGGTCTAAAATGTTCCGCAATTTTATTTAATTTATCTAGATCCAAGCCGGAATCTCTTTCTGTACCTTGGAGTGTAGCTACGAGAGGCTCAGTAGGAGGCTGAGATGTTCCCAATGCCATTGGAGAAATTGCTGTATCTACTACATCTACTCCTGCTTCAATAGCTTTCAAATATGTCATAGAACCCATACCACTGGTGTAGTGGGTATGTAGCTGTATAGGTACTTTGATGCTGCTTTTTAGTTCTGAAATAAGTTCATAGGCATAATATGGCGTTAATATTCCAGACATATCCTTTAAGCATATTGAGTCTGCACCCATGTCTTCCATTTGTTTAGCGATTTTAAGATATAATTGGGTATTATGCACGGGGCTAATCGTGTAGGAGATAGCTGCCTGTGCATGTCCGCCCTCTTTTTTCGTTGTATTTAAAGCTACTTCAATATTTCTTACATCATTTAGTGCATCAAAGATTCGAATAATATCAATACCGTTATAAATAGCTTTTTTTACGAATTCAATAACCACATCATCAGCATAATGCTTATAACCAAGAAGATTCTGTCCTCTTAAAAGCATTTGTAATTTTGTATTTTTCACCGTTTTTCTGATAGTTCTAAGACGATCCCACGGATCTTCGTGTAAGAAACGAAGAGAAGAATCAAAGGTTGCGCCACCCCACATTTCTAAAGAGTGATAGCCAGCTTCATCTAAGGTTTCTAAAATAGGTGTCATTTCTTCTGTTTTCATTCTGGTCGCAACGAGGGATTGGTGGGCATCCCTTAAAACGGTTTCTGTAATTTTTATTTTAGCCATTGTGTACCTCCTGATTTTATTGATTTAGATGGGTTTATCAATTCATTCGTTATGATAGTAGAAAAACCCTTTCACAATTTCGAACTATTTACTATTTTTAATAAATATTAACTATTTGTAGCGTTTTTATCTTTCTCTCTAAAGTTTTTATTATTTTTTTCAATTACGATTAATAGAGGTGGATTGTTGGCTTGATTCATAAACTCCATATACAAAACACTAAACAGCTTTTGATCTAAGGTCTTTACATAAGAAAGTATAGCTTCCTTTTCGTCTAATCCTCCAGGATGACCGTAATAAATAACGATTGTTAGAAGGCCTTTGTTTTTTAAATGCACTAGACTTTTTTCAATTCCCCGAATAGTTGTTTGGGCCTTTGTAACAATGCGATGATCTCCCTTAGGTAAGTAGCCTAGATTAAACATAATGGCAGCTACTTCTTCTTTTATATAATCATCTATATTCTCGTGACCCGAATGAATTAATTCCGTTCTATGGAGTAGGTGTTGATTAGACAACTTTATTCTTGTTTCTTCTAACGCTTTCTGTTGTATATCAAAGGCATAGACCTTACCTGTATCTCCTACGAGTTCTGCCATAAAAATGGTATCATTGCCGTTCCCCGTAGTTGCATCCACTGCTACATCCCCCGATTTTAGAGCAGAAGATATAAAACGCTTCGCTAGATTCGTAGCATTCGTTAAATGACTAACGGACAAAATATTCACTCCCTGATTTTATGACTTATTTGACCGACAAGCCCGTAAGAAAAAGTCAGGCAACGTTGTGGAGAAGATAATATCTTTCTTATTAAACTGACTTGTGGCAAAAGGCGATCCAATCTCAAGGAAATTTGAATAAGGAATTTCTTTAAAACCGACACGATTAAAAAAATGATCAAAGTCTGTTCCTTTTACATATACCCATTTAATTCCCTTTTTATCAGCAAAGTTCAATAGTGCTTTTATGATACCATCGCCAAGATATTCTCTGTGTCTTTCTTTTTTGACTACTACATATTGAATGACTGCTTCTTCTCCACAATCAGAAAAACCTGCAGCAGCCACAGGCTCTCTACCCTCATAGGCGATCATACTATTTGGGAAAACAGGATTCAAAGAGTTCAAATCTATTTTGTTTTCTTGAAGGAGTTCTTGAATCATTGGAATATCCATTTTTGATGCCACTTTAATCTCAAGAATAGCTAACCTCTCCTCTCTAGGATTATCCAGTATTATCTCCATAATCAGAAAATCTTATGGGAAGATTAATTACAAAATAAAAAAAAGCCAGAGTTTCCATACACTTGAAAGAGTCTATCAAATTTGACAGACTCTTTCAAGTGTTTAGATTGATTTTAAATAACGAATTTCTTGAGCCGTTAGATGGCGCCATTGACCTTTTTTAAGGTCTCCTAATTCAATCCGTCCCATTGCAATTCGTTTTAAATGCAAAACCGGATAATCCACAGCATCAAACATTTTTCTTATCTGACGGTTTTTGCCCTCATGAATAATGATTTTAATTGAGGAAGTGTCCTTGTCGTTTTTTAACTTTTCAACTTGGGCAGGGGCTGTAATATATCCGCCAATATCAACACCCTTTTTTAAAAGACCTAGGGATTTTTCCTCTGGCGTCCCTTTAACCTTGGCGATGTAAGTTTTCTTTACCTCATGCTTCGGATGTGTCAGATGGTAGGTTAAATCACCATCATTCGTCATAATCAACAGTCCAGAGGTATCGTAATCCAATCGCCCTACAGGAAAAACCCTCTCGGCGACATCATTTAATAAATCAACCACCGTAGGACGGTTAAATTCGTCTGACAGGGTAGTAACATATCCTTCCGGTTTATGAAGTAAAATATATACTTTTTGCTCTTCTGGTTTTATCGCTTGATTATCAATTGTAACCTGATCCTCCATAGGATTTACGATAATGCCCATATCTTGAACGATGGCGCCATTTAACTTTACTCTTCCCTGCTGAATCATTTCTTCTGCTTTTCTCCTAGACGCAACACCTGAAAGTGCGATATATTTTTGTAGTCGCATTTACACCAACAATCCCTTCTTATCTTTAGTATTCTTATTATATATTTTATACGAACTTTTCTTCAAATATATTTATTAAATCCATTCGCTTCATTTTATTTATTAATACCTCTTGATCGATCGTATATAAGCCCAAATCCTTCATGCGTTTGAAATAATCTGCTCCAGCGAAGGTGTATCGTGTTCTAATTCCTTCCTCTGTTTTTCTACAGTCGTTTTCATAAGCGATCAGATCTCCAGTGGTAAGGGATGTGGGAAGTTCAAGTAGTCGTATCCCTTTAAAGTAGCGAACTGCATTGTGGCCAGCTAAGCTACCGGTGACAATCGCTTCCGTATGCCCAACAAATAAGCCAGATTTTTCTCCCGCACAAAATAGATTTTCACCGCCAAGTACTTTCATTTTATTATCTCTCGGAGAGATTGCTAGATAGCGTATAGAGTTACCCATTCCACCAGAATAGGGGTCTTCGAATCTTGCATTTTCCAATCCTTTAATTTTTCTAAGCTTCTCCATTGGATAAAAAGGTGCCATTAGTTTTGCATGACCAGTGTCCAGTAAGATAATATTTTCTGAGTATTCCTTTAGTGCATACTGTTGGCATACCTTTATATTTAATTTTTCTGTATTAATATCATCTTTCGCAACAGGTAAAATAACAATTCCTTCTCGGTTTAATTGTTCAGCCAATTCCTGACTAAGAGAGTCCTTATTCAATTTACAAGAGCCGCTGAAAGCACCAAGGGAACCGTCACTTCTCTTGCCTACCAAATCCTCTATTCCAGATTTTTGGGTGATACTCACCCTAGGCCCAAAGGATGGACAGCGTAGGATACACATAGCACATCCGTTTCCGTACTTGGTGCAGTTGCCCATTGGGCCCGTTGCGCCAGTCGTATCGATAAACACGTCTCCCTCAACAAGTTCGCCATTTTGAAGCCTTATTCCTGTAATTGTATTATTCTTTTTTTCTACGTCAACACCTCTTGCCATAAAAAAAATTTCAATATCCAATTCTTTTAGAAGCCTTCGAACCATCGGCTCAACCTTGCACACATCATAAAGACTGGCGTGGGTATGTCCTGGAAAATCAATGTTTATATGACGAGAAGCACTATCGGTAATATGAAACAATTCTTTTGCGCCCAACAAGGTACATTCCTCTGCAGCGGTGTACCTTCCATTATTACGCATGATTCCCCCAACATTACCTAATCCTAGCAATATATCCATTCTTTCAATAAGTGTAACCTTTGCACCAGCTTTCTTTGCAGTAATTGAAGCGGCAACCCCTGCCCAGCCTCCACCGACAATAACTACTTTAGTCATTAACAGTCCCCCTCTGTAATATTTCCTCAACCTTTGTCTGCACTTTACAAGTTTTTAAGACACTGCCATCCTTCCCGTAGATGCTGCAGGCACCACAGACGCCCTCGCCACAACAGATTTCGCGATTATTTGTTGTAGAAAAGACTATGTTTTTTTCTTGTTTTTTGATGAGCTGAAGTAAATCATGATGAAGCAGGTCTGATCCACCGCTAAAGACCAAATCAAAATGTTCTTTCTGGAACATATCCTCTAATACAGAAAGTCCTGATTTTGAGCGAACATCTAAGGTTAATGTTTCCAGTTTCCAGCTTGCAATATGTCTCTCAATAAAAATAGATTGGATATTGCCCGGGTCCAGTACCAAGATAATATTATTTTTATT
>CALECF010000199.1 GCA_937948705.1 uncultured Anaerosolibacter sp.
TTTTACTTCTTTAAATACGTATATGATTTCCCGTACAGTACCTTCTCCATCCCAAATAGGGTAAGCGCTTAGGTTTAACTGCAGTTTGTTTTTGCGGGCATTTACATAGACATCTTCATTAGTAAAGGTGCTTTTCCCTAAAAGAGTATTTTTAACTTGTGTCCAACCTTCAAACAGATCCCAGATTTTCATTTGCTGCATTTCTTTTTCATTGTAGCCGAAAATCTCAGTCATAGATTTGTTTATAGCCTTGATCCGACCATCCAGATCAGAGGTAAGTAGCCCTTCGGGGATAGAGTCAATGATGGTTTCTATATGATTCTTCGCAATGGCTAATTCATCAGTATAACTTTTAACCTCCAACATTTTTTCGATAGCATTGGCCGCTGCCACTACCATGCCCACGGTATGAGAGTGTACCAAATCACTATAACCGGTTAAATCCAAAGTTCCAATAATCTTGCCTTGGGGATTTCGAATAGGAGAGGCAGAACAGGTCCAGCGATGATAGGCCTGAATATAATGTTCCTCTCCCGAAACCTGTACTGGTATTTCTTCTACGATGGCTGTACCCATGGCATTGGTACCAATATGGGCTTCCGCCATAGAAGCACCAGGGATCATTTCTAGCTCGAAAGCCTCTGACAAAATACCTTCATCTCCAATGACGCTTAGAACACAGCCTTCTCCATCCGTAAGAATTGCAAAAAAATTAGAGCCCTTTACAAAATTATACAACTGATTCATAAAGGGTTCAGCCGTAACTATTAGGTTTCTATTTTTTTCTAATTTTTTTTGTAAAGAATCATCCGTAAGCATTCTGCTGCTGAAGACTCGAGAATGCTCAATACCCATCTGTCGACACCGTTGATGAGAACGCTCAATATAAGATTTTTCAAGTATAACGTTCACATTGTTTTTCAATGACAACGCCTCCAAGGATCAATTGTATATTTTTGATTTGATTCTATTATATCATTATATATCATTCTACCGAAAGGATAATGAAGACAAATTCATAAATGAAGAAGGAAGTATTAAAATTTTCTAAAAAATTTGATAAAAACACTAAACAGCAATGAACCTTAAATGTTATAATAAGGATGATTCTTGACAATTATGTGTCAAATCAAAAGGGGATATAAAATGCAATGATGTATTTTATAGCAAAGGGGAGGTACTATGGGAAGAGAAGTTCTAACGCAAGAAAACTACATAAAGCTGAAGGAAATAATTCATCAGCATAGGGGAAAAAAAGGAGCCTTGATGCCAATACTGCATGAAGGACAAAAGATTTTTGGATGTCTTCCACTGGAAGTTCAGAAAAGGATTTCCGAAGAACTGAATGTACCGATGGCCGAGATTTATGGGGTTGTTACATTCTATTCTCAGTTCACTTTGGAGCCAAAAGGGGAGTATAACATCGGTGTGTGCTTAGGAACTGCCTGCTATGTAAAGGGATCTCAAAAAATCATTGATAGAATTAAACGAGAAGTAAACGTAGAGATTGGTGCTACTTCCCTCGATGGCAAATTTTCATTAGAGGCAACGAGATGTATCGGTGCATGCGGTTTGGCACCGGTTTTAACAATAAATGAGGATGTATATGGACGATTAGTAGAAGCCGATGTGCCAGGAATTATTGCTAAATATTGAGAAACGTGTAAGACCTACATCATAGGGAAGGACGTCCTCATTATTCTGATAAAAATAGAGTTTTGAGTTTCAGTTTTAGATAGCTTCATAAATTGGAGTAAAGCATTTTAAAAGGAGGGATTGGGAATGAAATCTTTAGAAGAATTGGCTAAGATTCGGGAAGAGGCATTGAAAAAAGTGGATATCCGACACGATCGAGAGGGGACGAGAATCGTAGTAGGGATGGCTACTTGTGGAATCGCAGCAGGTGCAAGACCCGTATTGATGGCACTGGTTGAGGAAGTTAAAAAAAGAAATTTACAGGAGACCATCGTCAGCCAAACCGGTTGTATCGGAGTCTGCAGACTAGAGCCGATCATTGAAGTATATCGGCCGGGTCAAGAGAAGGTAACCTATGTGGAAATGAATGCTGAAAAGGCAAAAAGAGTGATCTTCGAGCATATTGTGAATGGAACAGTCATTAATGAATATACAATTGGAGCAGCAAAGTAATCAGTAGAAATCGCATGATGAGGGAGGGTGAAACATGGAATTATATCGATCACATGTTTTAATCTGTGGTGGTACAGGATGTACTTCCTCAGGTTCTAAAAATATTGAAGAGGTTTTTCGTGCCGAACTAAGTAAGCATAATCTAACAAAGGAAGTAAAATTAGTTAGAACTGGCTGCTTCGGACTTTGTGAAGCGGGACCCATTGTGATTATTTATCCAGAGGGAGCTTTTTATAGCCATATAAAGGTAAAAGATGTGACGCGGATAACCGAAGAGCATTTGCTAAAGGGTAGAATTGTTACAGATTTGTTGTTTAAAGAAGCTGTAGTTGACAATAAAGTCCGATCCATTAATGAAGTAGACTTTTATAAAAAGCAGCAGCGGGTAGCCCTTAGAAATTGCGGCGTGATTAACCCTGAAGATATCACAGAATATGTTGCCTTTGATGGGTATAAGGCTTTAGGAAAAGTGCTTACGGAAATGCAGCCTGAGGATGTCATTGAAATCATAAAGAAATCTGGGTTGCGCGGTCGAGGGGGCGGTGGATTTCCTACAGGTCTAAAGTGGGAATTTACCTATAAGGCCAAGGGTGACCAAAAATACGTTGCATGTAATGCGGATGAAGGAGATCCAGGTGCCTTTATGGATCGCT
>CALECF010000200.1 GCA_937948705.1 uncultured Anaerosolibacter sp.
ACCATGGCCACTTCTGAGCCTGCCTTAAATACCACTGCATTGGACCCCTTTGTAACGGTTACGGCTTGCTGCTGTGCATCCCATGTGATAGTAGCTCCAACAGATTGAGCTAGATCTCTTATTGCATATCCTGTTAATCCATGGACCTCTGCTGTTCTTACTTGTACTGCCCTACCATCCACATGAATCAAACTCTGTGCAATGCCATCTGCATAAACAGGAATTGCAGCTGTGGAAATAGCAAATGCTAATGCTACTCCTAAAACCTTTCGTTTCATCAATTTTCCCCCTTAAAAGTTTAATGGTCATCAGTTATCTACATAAGCTAATTCTACTATAGGAGCTCTACAGGATTGTTATGGAATTGATAGAATTATGTTAATTTTAGGTAAAGATTTCCATCATGGCCAAGGACCTTTTCTACAAAAAAGGGAATGGACTATTTGTTTTTTTCCCCTCCCTTGTTTATTTACCTATGCTACCTTAAATTTATTGGTTTCTTCCTTTAGCATGTTAGCCATGCGACTGACCTCTCCTACACTGGTACTGATTGACTCAAAGGTCCGCATTTGAGTTTCAATATCATTGTATATTTGATCCGAGGCGTGGGCACTCTCCATGGTGGTTTTCGATAGTTCCTCCATAGCTCTGACAACATCCGAGGCAATCACCGATTGTTGATTTGCCGATGCCGAGATGGATTGTATCTTTTCCGATACCTGCACGATGGCTGCCAGTATGTTCCGGAACTCAAGATTGGCTTCGTTAGACTTTTCGAAGCTTTCCTTCACCAATCTGGTTTCTGTCTTCATAATCCCATCAACCTTATCCGTATTCTTTTGCATTTCATTGATTAGAGAAATAATCTTCTGTCCAGAAAGCTTGCTTTGCTCTGCCAGCTTGCGCACCTCATCGGCCACAACGGCAAAGCCTCTTCCATGCTCTCCTGCCCTTGCTGCTTCGATGGCGGCATTAAGAGCCAGTAAATTTGTTTGTTCTGAGATGCCTGTAATTAAAGACACAATCTCACCAATCTGTCCTGAAGATCTCTTTAGGTCCACCACCACTTCATAGACATGGGCAGTGGCATCCTTCACCTGATGGATGATATTGTATACCGCTGTAACCTTCTCTGCACCCGCTGTCGCCGACTCCAATACGGCTTTACTGGTTGCTTCCGTTTCCTGGGCCTGATTCGATACCAGTTCTGCACTGCTGGCCATATCTTCAATGCTGGCTGTTACCTCTTGTACAATACTGGCATTGTTTTGAAATCCTGCTGCCATCTCATTGATCTCCCGTGTAATAACCTCCATCCTTTCATTGGCATCCTCGATAGCCTTGTATAGTTCTTCAGAGGATGTGGATAAAACACCCGTGCTTTCCATGATATGGGTCACTACCGTTCTAATTTTCTCTACAAACAGGTTAAACCATTTAGAAAGGGTACCAATTTCGTCCCTTGCCTTAATGGTAAGATGCTGCGTCAGGTCTCCTTCTCCCTCTGCAATATTCTTGAGCATTTCATTGGTTTGGTTGATAGGCTTGGTGATTCGATTCGCTAAAAATAATCCAATAGCCAAGGCAAGGACAAAGCACAGGAGGGTTGAATATACGATGATTTTTTGACCTTTCTCAGCATGCTCACTGACCAAGTACATATTATGATCCACATATTCTTTAATCTTGAACCTTGCTAAATCTGACTTTTCATTGAACGCTTCAAAGGTTTTACCAAACTGCTCATTTATTTCAAGGATCTGATCCGGCTCCAGGGGTTCTCCACTAAATACATGGTCAACCCTTGCTTGGGCTAGCTCTCTTAGCTCTACAATTTCTACTCTTACCTGATTAATAATTTCATTGGTTTCCACATCATCGATTTGTTCAATCGTCACTGTTTCATTCATCCCACCACACAACATGGCATCACTGTACCAATCCGCTCGATCCAGTGCCTCCCATATCTTTTCAATTTCTTCATGCCCTACCTGTCCACCTATGATCTGCTCTAGAAGGAGGTTGGCGTAGGTAGTATTATATTTAATCTCCATGGCCGCCTCTAGCAAAGGGGAATATTGAGCTCCGATTCTCATGCTCCCTTCCTTTAGGGCATTGTTGGCCCCGATAGATAAAAAACCACTACCTGCAATAATAAGGCATACAGCCATGTACCCTAATAGAATCTTATACTTTAATTTTATCTGCAGGTCCTTAGAAAAGGTAACCTTATTCAGCATGCCCATATCAAACATCTTCCTACGTCTTGCCGTATGTTTAATCTTTTCTGTGGATTTGATCTCTGCTGGAGGCTTCTTTCTCATTCTCGTCCCAAATTCCATTACACTCTCCCTTTCCTTTTATCTATATGTACATCTATTCGCTTTCTTAATGTAACATTAGTTTGTTAAATTTGTTCGAAAATGATGGAAATTATTTCTCTGTATTCAACAAATATTATTTAATGAACGCTTGTCTTTGATGCTAAGTCCGCCAGTGTGCTACAGAATCTGAAATATAATAAAAATGGATGCTGTGCCACCCATTTTTATTATATCCCCTTACTTTCTCTCTGTTTTGATAGCTATATTTTGTTCCTCATCACAAAGAACCAGCTTGTTAATATGATTGAAGGAAGTTTTTAAAATCACCTTATTGCCCCATAAGTTTACTAAGGCCCTAAGGATTGCAAAAACATATTCCTGCTGTAATTCCCTGCCATCGGAAACATGCTCTAGCAGCAGCGCCCCGTCCTGTTCCCTGATTTCTTTTACACCCAGGATAGGTATTCTCCTTCTTCCTATGAGGCCCGTCAGTGTTTCCTTATGGGTTCCTATGTCACCCTTTTCAAAGTGACAAGCTCTTCTAAGCTCTTCATAGGCTCTATCATCAAAATACTTCTCAATCAAAGTTTTATCTGTTTCCTCTTTAACCGCTTCATATAGCATTGTTTCCCCATATCTTTCTGCAATCGTATGAAAGAGCATGGTGCCCAGTCGTTCAATGCTAATATATCCTCCACCGTCATATGAAACCAGTTCCTGGAGCCTCAAGCATCCTTCTCGCAGTTCTTCCGTCATTTCTAAATTCTCTATAATTTTGTTATACCAATATCCAGCCCATCCTTCATACATAATCATATTTTCTAAGTGGGGCAAAAAAAGGGGCGTTTCATCGGATATGATTTGTAGCAATGTTTTTTGCCATTCTGTCATTCTCCCCTCCCTCAGAATAAAATGTAGAAAGTCATACTCTTGGAAGCGGATAGCATGGATACTATCCAGTATCCTTTTAGCCTCTATTAAGCCAATGTCAGCTTCCTTAATGCACGATTCAATATATCTTTGATTCTTATGGAAACTTCCCAAAAAACGGCCTTCATCCTTTATTGATTCAAAGTTACGATTGCGTTCGATAAAATCTCTATAGATACTCAAGTGAATCAAGGCGAATATTTTTTCTTCAAGGCTGCTTTTTTCTCTAAGAAATGCTGTGGATGGATGGGCATACAGGGCAATCTTAAAAAACAAACCCCTGTGATCCAGCAGATTAAAGGGTTCTTGTTTTTTACTGAATCGCCATCGGGGAAGCTGCAGGGGAAATCCATAGTGTAGCCTATACACAGCAAAGTCCTCTTCACTTAACATCTCTAGTCTTTGAGGATAAGGGTCTAGGCCCAACCCTGCCGCTATTGAAGCAATTTTTTCTTTCCAACTTATAAGGTAATCTAGTCCTTCTGTTCTCATAATGTCCTCCCAAATTCCAATCAGGTTTTTAGTCTATTAATGTTACTTCCCTCTTAAAAGATAAAAAATATTCTTATTTATATAATATACATCTATATGATAGAAGGTCCTATTTGATTCCTTCTTTCTTTTTATTAAATCGCGCAAATTACAAAAATGTTAGAGGTGTATAGTTTTGGGAGATTGACAAACACTAATATCATTCTTTTACGTTGGATTGAAAACCGATTGAGGTGGGTGATGATTTTGTATGTAGTTTATCATGACTTTGGTGGAACCCATTCTACGGTCATTGCTGCGGCAATCCATTTGAACTGGCTGCCCTTGGATGTCGTTCCCTCTGTGGATGATATCTTAAAGATTCCTTTGTTTGATCGCCTGGAAAAAAAGGATCAGGGCAGACTTATTTATCATGGGCGGGATGAATATGACAATGATGTCTATACCATTTGCAGACGAAATGTACCTGATTTGGTATCCCACGCCTTAGAGTCTGTTTTTGAAATGGCAGCCAGGGATCCAAGAGAAGTATTATGTGTAGACACGGCTCCAGCCACAAATGCATGGATGCAGGTCGGGGGTGCAGGCTCAAGACGCCTCGGCTTCGTTACCCTCGGAAGACCCATGGTGGCCTATGGTATATTGAGAGCCTATCCGAAAATTGTAGCTATTGTACATAGAACAAAATGCAAAGTAGCACCCTAAAAGGTGCTACTTTAGAAATTTTACAATGGTGTTTATTACTTTCTCTACCTTATCTTTCTGAACCATTTCTCCTTCTTCCAGATTAATAAGGCACTCCTTTGCATGCTCCTCCATAATCACAAGACCTACCTTATGAACAGAGGATTTTATGGCTGCAATTTGAAGGAGTATATCATCACAGGACTTATCCTCCTCAATCATTTTCTCAATACCTGCAATATGTCCTTTTATGGTGCGCAATCTACCAATGACATCATTTTTCGCCTTTTCCTTTGACACTGAACCACTTCCTTTCATAAAAATCTGCTATCTTTATTTTGCCACAAAATCTATCCTTTTAAAAAGGCGTATGGTAAACATCTCTAGTTGTGTGTCTATTTTCAATATTATATCACATATACTCCACTGAGAAAGCAGTTGACATGCTCAATAAATATTCAGGGGGTATATAGTAATGAAAAGATTAATCAGCAAGTTACTGGTTTTCATGATGATCGTAGCTTTATACAAACCAATGTCTGTAGCATTTGCAGCAGATCAAAAAGCTATTATTGCAGGTTCTACTTCTGTACAGCCATTAACTGACGAGCTAGCAGCAGAGTTCATGAAAAAAATCCTGGTATCAAGATTGAAGTGCAGAGCGGCGGTTCCTCTGTAGGTATCAAAGCTGCTCAAGACGGCGTAGCTGATATCGGAGCTTCTTCTAGGGAGTTAAAAGATTCAGAGAAAACTGTAAAAGCTGTAAAAGTTGAAGGTGTAGATTGTACAGAAGCAACTATCAAAGCTAAAAAATACAAGATCTACAGACCTTTCGTATACTTAACAAAGAGTGCACCAACAGGTGCAGTAAAGCAATTTATTGATTTTGCCCTAAGCGCTGAAGGACAAAAAATTGTAGCAAAAGATTACATCACTGTAAAAGAAGCTGACAAAATTGAAGGTACCACACCTGCAGCACCTAAGACAATTGCTGTAAAAGTAAATGGCAAAGCCGTTGCATTTGATGTAAACCCAGTAAATGAAAACGGTAGAGTATCGGTTCCTGCAAGACAAATCCTAGAATCCCTTGGCGCAAAATTAACTTGGGATGAAAAAACAAAAAAGGTAACTTCAGTTCTTGGTAATGATACTGTTGTAATGACTCTTGGTAGCACAAAGGCTACAAAGAACGGTAAAGCAATTGGCGAATTAGATGTTCCTGCAAAGAGCATCAATGGAAGAACCATGGTACCCGCAAGATTCATCTCTGAAGCCTTTGGTGCCAAAAGGTTGAGTGAGATGCAAATACAATGACAGTAACGATTACAAAGTAATTACATAGATAAAAAATGAAGATGGTGATCTTAGGATACCATCTTCATTTTTTATTATATAAATAAATTTACATTGGCTTCATCTGCTTCTCCAAGGTAACTAGCTACACCAGCCAGCTCTACCCCTTCAATAAGCTCCTCTTCCTTAATCCCCATTACATCCATAGACATAGTACAGGCAATCATTTTAACCCCCATGAGCTGAGCGCTTTCAATGAGCTCGGGCAGACTGTTCACATTCTTTTTTTTCATAATACTTTTCATCATTTGGGTGCCCATACCTCCAAAATTCATTTTTGATAAACTTAGCTTCTCTGCACCCCTCGGCATCATCCAGCCAAACATACTCTCCAAAAAGTCCTTCTTCACCTTGATCTTCTTGGCTCTTCTAAGGGCATTTAACCCCCAGAAGGTAAAGAACATCGTTACCTGGCTGCCCATGGCCGCAGCACCATTGGCAATAATCAGACTGGCCATTACCTTGTCCAGATCCCCGCTAAATACAATAATCGTTTTTTTATCTCCCATGATTTATCCTCTTACTTTCTAAGAATTTTCGCTTGTATTTCTGTATCTCCGTCCACAAGTTCCAGCAGCTCATTACCCGTCTTCTTACACCAAGCCTGGATATCCTTGGAAAACCCTCGATCTGTTACCTTTATGTGAATCACATCTCCAAGACTTGCCTCCTTTGAAGCCTTGAATACTTGCATAATGGGACCAGGACACTGCAATCCCTTACAATTCAAATGAATATCTGCCATCTGTTGTTCCTCCTCCTTTATATTTACTCTCGTTCAAAGGGGTAGGCGTTCATGCCCCCCTCGAGAATTCTAACCCGTACAAAGCCCAATTCCTTTAGCTTTAAGTATGTCAAATAAGCATTTTTTCCAACCTTACATACCAAAACCGTCTCCTTATCTTTATCTAACTCAGTGACTCTCTTATACAATTCTGCGGATGGGATGTTCACTGCCCCTGGGATGGTGCCGACCATAAAGGATCCTTCATCCCGAACATCCACCACCTGTAATTCATGGACTCTATCTCTCATCTCAATAGGGCCAATTCCTTTTACCCTACCCATTAGCTTATTGACCAACACATTGGCTGCCAAAATGGTAGACGCCATGGCCATGGAAAACGGTGGTGCATAGGCTAGATCCAACTTTTCTAAGTCCTGCACCTTTGCACCAAAGGTGATGGCTGTGGCAATAATATCGATGGGTTTGTCTACAACACCTTCTCCTACCACTTGAGCACCTAGGATTTTGTGACTTGCCTTATCTACAATGAGCTTGGTGATGATTTCCCTATAGCCAGGATAATAGTGGGCTCTATCATTGGCGGGCACCAGGGCTGTCTCCACCTCAAAGCCCGCCCGAATAGCATCTCTTTCGGATAATCCTGTTTTCCCTGCATTCAATTTGAATAGCTTCACAATGGTTGTGCCAAGCACGCCCTTTAAGCTATCTTTTTCTTTACTCCCGATGTTGATGCCAGCAATCCTACCCATTTTGTTTGCCGTGGATCCCATAGGGTACCAGGCTGGCTGCCCTGTGATTAGATTTATGTTCTCTGCACAATCTCCAACTGCATAGATACTTTTCTCGCTAGTTTCCATATATTCGTTTACCTTTATAGCACCTGTGGGTCCTAACTCCAAACCGATTTCCTTGACCAGTTGATGATTCGGCCTCACCCCTACAGACATGATCACCAAATCGGCTCCAATTTCCCGTTGATCCGTGATTACCTTTGTCACCCTGCCATCTTCACCCGCCAATGAAAGGACTTTTTCACTGGTATAAATATGAACACCCTGATCCACCATATAGTTCTGCGCATAGAGGGCCATCTCTTCATCGAAGGGCGGTAAGATATGAGGAACTAGCTCCACAATGGATACTTCAATGCCCTTGTCATGGAGATTCTCCGCAACTTCCAACCCAATGAAACCGCCGCCAATCACCACTGCCTTTTTCACTTTTCCTTGATCCAGCAGTTCTCGAATTGCCTGGGCATCATTTACTGTTCTTACAGTATATACACCCAGCAGCGCCGTCCCTTCAATAGGAGGGACGAAGGGTGAGGCCCCTGTAGCAATCACAAGATGATCATATGTGCACTGCTTCACCTCTCCTGTTAATAAATCCTTAACATCCACGATTTTTAGATCTTTATCGATTTTAATGGCTTCATGCTTTGTAAATATATCAATTCCTGTCAGCAGCTTAAAATCCTCTGGTGTCTTTACTATCAACTCTTTCTTCTCCTCAATGACACCCCCTATATAGTAGGGTAACCCGCATCCTGCATAGGAAATATACTCATCCCTTGTTACAACCATAATCTCAGCCTTTGGATCTTCTCTTTTCATCTTTGCTGCTGCTTTGGTGCCCGCAGCCACGGCTCCAATAACCAGTACTTTTTGACTCATGTTCTCACCCCTATTTATCTAATTCATTCAACTGATTTAATAAGGACTCTACATCCACACGATATTTTTTTGAAGCATACACGATGCTTTTATATAAAACGCCTCCTCAACCAAAGCATCGAATGCCAAATTCTTTAAAAATTCTCTCTGCATCTGGATACTTTGCCAAAACATCATAAATCATTGAATCTTGATTAAACATTCCCTTCACCCCTTTTCCCTTTTCCCCCTGCCCCCGTAGGTAGGGGGTATTTCTAATAATATATTATTCTCTCTCCAACAAAAAGTCAACAAAAACTATCATCTGCAAACATGAAAAAAGGGCCTAATGGCCCTTTAGATAAATGAAAAATTATATTTTTTAATAGTAATGTCCTGGATAATCTGGATAGTACCCTGGATAGCCTGGTCTTCTACGTGGGTAACGTCTTCTATCTAGTAGTTCTCTAATCAGTAAGGCACCTACGAAGGCTCGCAAAATATTTTGAGGACCAGTTGGATACCCCACTGGCGAACGATACATCTCATCATCCTTGATCTGATCATATACTTCATCCACCATCTTATCTATCATTTCCTTTTTAGGAAATGGATGCATCATATAGTTATAGGCATGATCCTCTCTATCACATACTCGATAGATATGAGGATATACTCTCTGATAGATTTCAGGATACATTTTTTCTGCCTCTATTTCGCAGTAGGCCAAATAATCATAGCTAGGATACAATTTTATTCCCCCCTTATTTAAAACTAGGTTTTATTACCTATTTTCATCATATGAATCATCTCCTTATAGGTGTCACCTATTTATCTGATAAAATTTCAGTAATAAAACCCTTAGATCCCAAATATATTATTATTACGAGACAAGGTAGTGAGGTGATATCTACATGTTAAAGATTTTTATTTTCAAAAGAAGCACCCTGTATGTAGTTCTAGGTGTACTCCTAGCAGTAATCATTGGTATCGCAATTTTCATGGCAATTTCAGGTTCAGATGCAACATTCTCAGAAACCATAAAGTATGCCTACAAAAAGATTTCTCCTGAGCAGGCAAAAATACTTATAGACAAAAACCAAGATGTGGTCATATTAGATGTTCGAAGTGAAAAAGAATATGACCAAGGACATCTTCCCCAAGCCACCCTCATGACTTATCGAGAACTGAAGAAAAATTTATCGGATTTTGATCGCGAAAAGGTGTATATGTTATACGGTGAAAATGATCGTGACAGTACTAAAGCCGCCCAATACTTAGGAAACAATGGATTTTCAAGAATTTATATGCTAAAGGGCGGTATAGATAAATGGCCCTATGATATTGAGTAAAAAATGAGACTGGATTCCAGTCTCATTTTTTATATCTAAGAAATGATCAATTTTGTTTTATTACCTTCATTAGATAAGGTATTACCCTTAGGTTTTCTTTAGTAAAGCGATCTATATCCTCCACACCAATCTCATCATACCGCCGATCTCCGATTTCTATGGTATATCCTGGCCTTTCAAAGACTTTCACAAACCAATCCTTATACCCAGCAGCGACACCATCACTATCCTCTTCTTCAACCAGCTTGTAACCTGTAAGCCTTCTTAACTTTTTTCCAATCTTCAGGTCTCTTTTGTAGTGCTGGCTCTTTTGATTATAATACCAGAAGATTACAGACCCACTTAAGTGATAGGCCACCGTCATCTCAGGTTGCTCCTCAAGGGTAAATCTTGCAATCCCTTTACTTTCAGGCTGATCTAATGGCAATATCCCTTTATAGTTTTCAAAGGAGGGTTCCTCTTTACTATCCGTTTCTTTCCAGTCCGCCGGGAATTGCCGGTTCAGATCTACTCCAGCTATATTGGCTTTCCATCTAGAAAAGTTTTCTTCTCCTTCATTCATTTTTAACAATAGCTCTCGGTCTCGATCGCCAGCACCATTTAGTACCAGATCAATTCCATCAGGATTTAACATAGGTACAAAGCTAACTGACACTTCCTCTAACAACTCTCCAATGGCGTATCCCTTTACCTTTGTTCCCCTTTGGTCATGGTTTAAATATAATTCTATTAAGCTCATTAGTAAATAAGTAGTCATCCACTCCCTCCCATGGACACCCCCAATAACCACCAACTTCTTCGGCCCATTTCCCATCCGTGCCACATATAGTTCTCTACCTTCTACTGAGGTCCCTATGGTATCCACGTGTAGTCGCCCTGGATAGCTTTCTTGCAGCTTAAACAGATCTTCTTTGAACTGCTCGTAATCATAATCCGTTTCTGCATGGACATCTTTGTTCTTATAGAGCTTATTTTCCGGGATTCTGTAGGCTGTACAACCTTCTAAGAAAAGTAATGTCAACACAATAGAGACTGCAATCCATTTTTTCAAGCAAATCACCCCTATTGCCTATTATATGTATTTATAGCATGTTTTTATTAGGCAGAACAAATAATGACACACCTTTATGGTGTGCCATCATCTTTAATACATTGGCGGAGGTGTTGGTTGTAAAGGCATGATAATATTGCCTGTCTTGGCATCAACATGGAGAATCCAATAGCCGTAGTCACCTTTTTGAGGTGTCCGGTCTTCGATGGGATGCCAATAGACAAAACCAGTCATTCCATCATAGGGCTGTTCGCTGGCCAAATATCTGCCAGGAATTCCATACAGATAATATACAGGTTTCTCATTTCCATCACATTTCTTACCGAAAATGTAGTGCTGATACTTATACATAAGATCCGGACAACCTGTCATATAGTTCATATGAGGATAATAGCTATACATATTGTTTACATAACCATAGAAGGGTAAGAAGGTTCTATAAAGTGTTTGTTGATCATAATCTACCTTCCACCATTGACAACCATCCATGTTCTTCTCAAATGGTTCAACCTTTTTATGATATTTTAAGATGTTATCAACGTAATCACATACCGTTTTAAAGTAATGATTATAATAATTATGGGTTGTATTTTGCTGACAATATTTCATTGGATCGTAGGCAACATCTTGATAATAGATTTCCTCAGGCTTTACTTGTGCTTTTTCTTCTTCTGGTGCCTCTACCTTCCCAACTTCAGCCTCTAGATATGGAATTTTTTCTTCCTCTGGCTTCCCTATGTTTATCTCCTCAGTCTCAGGGGCAACTAGGTTTTCCTCGACCTCAGCCAGCACTTCTTCTTTCTTCTCTTCTTCCAACTCAATGGTGATCTCAACTTCCAGCTCATCGGCTTTATAATCCTCGAGACCATCACTTTCCACGATCTCTATCATTTCTTCTGGTACTTCTTTTTGAACATCCTTGAGAATTTCTTTAATTTTCTCATACTTTTTCTCATATTTTATATCTAATTCCTTCTCTTCTTCAGTTTTTTCCTTTCTACTCCAACGGCTTGCCAAGATATGCTTCCACGCTACCTGTTCTTTATTAATAAATCCCACCAATGGTGCTGCTACTTCTCCACGATAGCGCTCCTCTGCAGCCTCTGCCACGACAGCAATCACATTAAATGTATCGATACCATTTCCCTTTCCATCTACATTGGCAGGGTCAAAGCGCCAAGTCACTTCGCCTTTGCCACTCTCATCAATAACAAATGCCCCATTGTCTACAAAGGTTTCTTGCCCATTCTTAGCGCCAATCAAATATCCTCTGTAGGTATATTCTGCATTTTTATAATATTTTAGATTTTGTACATAATGACTAAGTACACCTTTGCCGTTTCTTATCTCTATTTTTGTATATCCCTTAGGGCTCTTCCCTTGTTTGTTGTTGAAACCATTTTCTTCATTGTCTAAAATAATGAAATATCTTCGATATCGGTTATAATCCATAGCTCACTCCCCCCTTTTACTCATTTATATTAATATATGTGCAAACTGGGAAATAGTTCACTATTTCAAAAAAAATAAGTCCTGCTTTCGCAACACTTATTTTTCATGCTTATTTTCATGTTTGTATGGATAGGCACAATCTGCCATGATAGCAAATTCCTCGATGGTCAGTGTCTCTCCTCTTCTAACCTCATCAATATTACTTTTGCTCAATATTTCCTTGATAACTTCCTTTTCAAAACCCAACTCACTTGAGGTTAGGGCATTTAGCAATGTTTTTCTTCTCTTTCCAAAGGCAGCCCTCACCATATTAAACATTAGCTCCTCATCCTTTACCTTCACCCTGGGCTCCTTCAGGACACTTAGTCGGATCACTGTAGACTCTACGTTGGGTTGAGGCATAAATGCTGTTCTCGGCACTCTAGCAATAATTTTCGGCTCACAATAATACTGTACTGCAATGGACAGGGACCCATAATCCTTCGTTCCAGGTTTTGCTTGCATACGGTCTGCCACTTCTTTTTGTATCATGACTACGATCATATTGACAGGTACTTTCTCCTCCAAAAACTTCATGATAATAGGCGTTGTTACATAATAAGGTAGATTGGCAATTACCTTCACCGGTTGTTCCGAAAACTTGTCTTTCACAAGTTCATGTAAATCCAACTTAAGAACATCCTGATTGATCACTTCTACATTCGATTTATCCTTCAGGGTTTCTCCCAGTATAGGTATCAGTTTTTTGTCGATCTCTATCGCTACTACTTTTCCAGCCTCTTCTGCTAAAAACTGGGTTAGGGTACCTATGCCTGGTCCAATTTCAAGAACCCCGTCTTCCTTGGATACCTCTGCACCATCCACAATCTTGCACAAAATATTTTCATCAATTAAAAAATTCTGTCCCAAGCTTTTTGAAAACTTAAACTTAAATTTTCCTACAACTTCTTTTGTCACCCTCGGTGAAACTAATTTTTCCATGTCATCCCCTACTTTACTAAATTTTTTTCAAGGCTTCCTCGAATTCTATCCTGGAAATACCATAATGATTTAATCTATTTAAAAACTGCTTTGCATTGGCATAGCCAATGCCCAATTCTTTACCCAATCGGTCCCTTCTTATGCTGGCATCTTCTGAACCCACCAAATCATTCTGAATCAAATCCAGATTTGTAAAAGTCTTTCCTGATATCTCACACTCTGTCCGCACCTTTGCTAAGGCAACCAAAATGCTCTCCGGAGAAGCATTCTCAATGCCAATATCTCCATTCTTCGTTGCCTCTTCTCGAGGCAAAAACGCATGTTTGCAGCCTCTTACCCGATTAGATATCCTTTTGCGAATCTTCTCCCCTGCATGATCTGGATCGGTAAAAATGATAACACCCTTTCTTTCCTGGGCTAACTCAATGCGCTTCAGTGTTTCTTCAGTAAGACCAAATCCATGGGTTGTAATGATCTCTGCATGTAGCGCTCGCTTCACAGCGATGGCATCATCTCTTCCCTCAACGACAATAACTTCTTTAATCATATTTTTCCTCCAGGTAAAATTTATATGCTCTCCCTATTGTATAGTATTGTAACGTCTAAGTAAATTCTATGTATGCACCAATGAAAAGAACAGGGAATACTTCCCTGTCCTTATTAGTTTAGAACATACACTTTTACTTTTCTACGACCGTATTTTTTTACAGTGCTGGCACTCTCATAGAATAAATCAACTTTATTCCCCTTGATTGCACCACCTGTGTCCTCTGCCACAGCAAATCCATAATCAGGCCATCCATCGAGGGATTCTATGTATAGTTTTGATCCCAAAGGAATGACCCTCGGATCCACTGCTACAACACCAGGCCTTACTTTTGTTCCGCTTCTCGTAATTCCATAATATTTGTCACCTGGGTTTTTTCCTGTACTCTCAAAGCCTGCATCATATGCGGTTGAAGCCATTGTGATCAATTTTTTGAAACGAACATTGCCCCTGGACGTGGCAATATACTGGGCTGTGCCCTTTTCAACAATCTCTTCTACTGCAGCAGTAATTACCTTTTCTTCACTAACTTCCTTAGATATTTCTTTGCCGTCTTCCATTACAATACGATATCTTACTTGTTTTTCCCCGTTTTGACCTTTTTGAATAAGGTTTACCTTGCTTTTATCCAAATCGTCGTTGTACTTAATTACACTTTCATAAGGAACCACTATTGTTTCCGTGACAATTTTTTCATTGACTCTAACAACAGTGACTGTCTCATGCTCTTTCACTTCGGTATCCAGACCTGGCTCTATTCTGTCTTGATCCCCTAATACAATGTCATATTCGGCAAGAATATCTTTTGCTTTCACATTGGCTGTTTTAACTTGGGTAACCTTACCATCAGCAATAATGGTTACCGAGTGGGCTCTTTTGATGGAAATAATCATTCCATCCTTTGCTTGGGCATCTAAAGGTATGGATACTTTATCATGATCATCCAAAGTAATCTTTCCCTTTTTTAATACGCCGCTTACATCTGCAAATACTGTTTTCACCATGACTTCTCTATCTTCATCTAGTATTACAATCTCTTTTGTCAATGCGCTGGTGATAGAAAAAAGCCCTATAAGCAACACAATTCCAAGAACAATAAGATTTCTCTTGGTAGCGAAAACCTTAACATTCTTCCAATTTGTCTCCATAGGTTTTTATACCTCCCTCTTTTTTTCGGGGTAACTATAATATTCTACACAAAAATTTTCCATAAGTCAAATTTTTGGTGAATTCTAGCGAACTATTTTCCTATTGTTTACAAAAAATCTACACTATATACGGGGTTTTTAATATATGGTAAATTATGGTTTTCCATTTCCTGTATATGGGGTGTGCAGAGGGGGTTTCCCCTTTGCCGTTTTCAGGAAGGTGCTGAGGCTGTCTCGCAGCCGTCGAAGGAAACCTAGGGTTTCCTAGCGAAAACAAATTGCCAATAGGGAATTTTGTTTCCAAAATATAGATGTATTATATCATAGCTATTTTTTTAGAAACAGTCCTATTTTCTGTATACAATATTCTCTAATTCTTTGTCGCCCCAATAAATTTTCGTCATATTTCCCGGGAAATTTTCAAAATATGATATAGTTCTCCTTTCTTTTTCCCGCATTGCTTTATTATTCTTTCTCTGTTCAATTTTTATTCCTATTTTGTTATATGCTTCCCTAGTCCATAAATATGCCTTCTATGCTCCACGTGATATTAAATAAAGGACAGCCTTGTTGAACAAGGCTGTCCTTTATTTAATATCAAAAAAATTCTTTGCATTTGCAGTGGTCTGGGCTGCCACTTCTTCAAAAGAGATCTTTTTAATCTCTGCAATCTTTTCTGCTACAAAACGAACCAGTGCGGGTTCATTCCGTTTTCCTCGGTGGGGCACAGGGGTTAGATAAGGACTATCCGTTTCAATAAACAAATGTTTTAAGGGAATCCGTTCCACCACTTCCACTGTCTTTCGCGCATTGTTATAAGTCACTGGTCCTGCAATGGAAATATAAGCACCTAGCTTCACATATTGTCTTGCCAATTCCGCACTACCAGAATAACAATGCATCACAACGCCCACATCAAAGGCATTCTCTTCTTTTAAAATCTGCATTACCTCATCATTGGCATCCCGATCATGGACAATGATGGGTAAACTTACCTCTTTGGCCAGCTGAATCTGTCTCCGAAACCATTCTCTCTGGATATCTCGCGGGGAATGGTCGTAAAAGAAGTCTAAACCAATTTCTCCAATGGCCTTTACCTTTGGTTTTGCCGCCAATCCTCGATATAACTCTAGGGTAATCTCATCCATATTCTTTACATCGTGGGGGTGGGTTCCCACTGCAGCATACACCATATCATATTTTGTTGCCATATCGATGGCCTGCATGGATGTTTGCAAATCTGCTCCTGGATTCATTATCAAACCTACACCATTTTCCTTGGCATGGTTAATCACTGCATCTCGATCCGCATCAAACCGTCCACCATCTACATGGGCATGAGAATCAAATAACATTTCATCACTCCTCAAATAGAGGCTAAGGTTAAGTTTAAGGTTAACATCTTTTCTCTCAACCTTAGCCTCAACCTCAACCTTAGGTTTTACTATCTTACCTCAGCACCACTTTCAGCATCGGCTGTGACAAGACTTAATTTTCCATCAGTCTCAGCGGATAAAATCATTCCTCTCGATTCTTCTCCCCTAAGGACAACGGGCTTCAGATTTACCACCACCACAACCTTCTTACCCACAAGCTCCTCTGGCTTAAAATGCTGGGCGATTCCAGATACAACTTGTCTCGTGTCACTTCCAATTTTAACTTGTAAAATCAAAAGCTTGTCGGCCTTAGGGTGCTTTCGGCACTCTAAAACCTCTCCCATCCTTAGATCAAGCTTAGCAAAATCATCGTACAAGATTTCCGGCTTAATTTCTATCAATTTTTTTTCTTCCTTCAGTTGTATTTCTTCCTTTGGTTTTTCTTCTTCCTTGGTATCACTGGCTGCTGCCAAAGCTTCTAATTCCTTAGCAATATCTATTCTTGGAAACAACGCCTCTTGTTTGTTTACCTTAATACCAGCTGGAAGCTTGCCAAAATGAAAGGTATCATTCCATTCTGTCCCCTGGCCGTGATCTATTCCTAATTGAATCCATATCTTCCTTGTAGTTGAATGCATAAATGGTTGAATCAGTACAGAAATAATTCGGATACAATCCGCTAGATTGTATAATACTGTATCTAAACGATCTTTGTTCCCATCATCCTTAGCTAAAACCCATGGTGCAGTCTCATCAATATACTTATTGGTTCTGCGCACAAGCTTCCATATTTCCTCTAGGGCATTGCTAAAGTCTAGTTTATTCATTTTTTCTTCCAACTTTGTAGATACTGAAGTAGCAACACTCTTCAAATCTCCATCAAATTCGCCGTCTACTTTTGGCTCTGGAATGATACCGCCATTGTATTTATCAATCATAGCGACTGTTCTACTCACCAAATTTCCTAAATCATTGGCCAAATCGGAGTTAATACGACTTAATAATACTTCATTGGTAAATACACCATCTTGACCGAAGGAATACTCTCTAAGCAAGAAATACTTTAACGCATCTACGCCATAACGTTCTGATAAGACAACAGGATCTACCACATTCCCTTTAGACTTGGACATTTTACCACCCTCTAGAAGAATCCAGCCATGGCCAAATACCTTCTTAGGTAGTGGAATCTCTAACGCCATAAGCATTGCAGGCCAAATGATGGTATGGAATCTTACGATTTCTTTGCCTACAAGATGTACATCGGCTGGCCAATATTTTTGGTAATCCCCTTCTTGTTCTTCAGGATACCCCAGGGCTGTAATATAATTAGATAGGGCATCTAACCAAACATAAATCACATGTCTCTCATCAATAGGAACAGGTATCCCCCAGTTAAAGCTCGTTCTAGAAATACATAGGTCTTCCAATCCTGGCTTTAAGAAGTTGTTCACCATTTCGTTCTTCCTAGATACAGGCTCTATAAACTCAGGATTCTCTTCGAAGTACTTCAGTAGTGCATCTTGATATTTTGACAATCTAAAGAAGTAGGATTCCTCTTTTGTCATTTCTACAGGTCTTCCACAGTCAGGACATTTCCCCTCTGTTACTTGGGTTTCTGTCCAAAACGCCTCGCAAGGAGTACAATACCAACCCTCATACTCACCCTTATAGATATCTCCCTTTTCATAAAGCTTTTTAAAAATTTCTTGTACTCTACGCTTGTGGTAGTCATCAGTGGTACGGATAAAAATATCGTAGGATATCTCCATGGTTTTCCATAGATCTTTGATCCCTTCTACAATGCCATCGATATATTCCTTCGGCTGTAGTCCCTTTTCTTCCGCTGCTCTTTGCAGTTTCTGCCCATGCTCATCAGTTCCCGTTAAAAACTTCACGTCATATCCTGTAGCCCTCTTAAATCTTGCCATGGCATCAGCTGCCACCGTGGTATAGGTATGACCAATATGCAGCTTACTGCTAGGATAATAAATGGGTGTTGTAATGTAATATGTTCCTTTACTCATTTTACGTCCTCCTTCTTCTCTTCTTTCTTTTTTCATTCTTCAATAAAAGCAATTCATACAAACCAAATAGTAACATCAATCCATGACCCCATAAGGTAACTCTCAGCTGACTATACTCCCCCGTTTTCACATATTGAAGGACGAATAGAGAAAAATCCTTTGGATCCAATAAAATAACCATTAGGGCAACAACGATGTAAAGAATTGCTATTACGATAAATCCCTTGAGATATCCATAAATAAATCGTAAAGATAACCCCAGCTGTTTTTCCCCTCGCACAGCATCACCTCTCTTCAACAAACAACTACATCCTCTGCTATTCTTTCCAATCTTTTCAAAAAAAATAAAACCCTCATCCCATCATATAGGGACGAGGGTTAACTCGCGCTACCACCCTAGTTTATTATTGTCTCACGACAATAAACTCAGTAAGTGACTTGTGTATCACCTTGCAGAGATAACGGCTGCAATACCGGCACAACCTTAGTGTTCACCTCAGTCATGCAGTTCAGGGGCCATCTTCAGCATTTTCATCCGTACCAGCTTCCACCTATCCTGGCTCTCTATGACGTATTCCGTATGCCTACTCTTCCCATCATTACTTTTCATCTATAATATAGTTAGTATATATTTAATGTATAGAAATATGCATAAATTGTCAAGATTTTTTCAATAAAATTCATTTCTTTTAGGTCCCTTGCCATCTTACAAAAACAATACACTACATACCACCACAGAAGCAATGACAGCTGCCAGGTGGGAGATCAATGCGGCCCCTAGGGTATGTCTAGTATTTCTAATGGTTACGGCACCAAAATACACCGCCATGGTATAGAAAATCGTCTCCGCTGAACCCATCATGGTAGATGCTACCCTTCCGATGAAGGAATCCGCCCCATAGATTTGTACAATATCCCTAACAATGCCCAAGGCGCCGCTCCCTGATATAGGTCTCATGATTACCAAGGGCACTACTTCTTGTGGGATGCCGACCAGATTGGTAATGGGTGATAGAAGCCTGGTAAACAGGCTTAATGCTCCAGATTCCCGAAAGATACCAATGGCAAGGAAAATAGCAATCATATAGGGCATAATCCGTATGGCTGTTCGAAAGCCTTCACCCGCCCCTTCCACAAAGGCCTCATAGATATTCACTTTCTTTATAAAACCATGAACCAGGATCATAGTAATTAAAATGGGTATAATCATCACCGATACAATGCTCAGTAACCTCAACATGGCATCACTTCCTTTCCATCATTTTGCAGGCCAATATCCCCACCACTGTTGAAACTGTAGTGGCAATCAATGTGGCACCGATGATTTCTGTAGGGTTTACCGATCCTGCATCAGCCCGAATCTTCAGTACAGACAATGGTATCAGCTGGATAGACGACATATTGATCACTAAAAACATGCACATACTATTGGTGGCTCGATCCTTCTGAGGATTTAGCTGTTGCAGCTCTTCCATGGCCTTCAAGCCCAGTGCCGTTGCTGAATTCCCTGCCCCAAACATGTTTGCTACCATATTCATCATAATGGCACTAATGGCAGGGTGATTTTTAGGGATCTCTGGGAATAAAATCCGTATCAAAGGCCCCATAGCTTTGCTCATACTTTGAATGAGTCCTGATTTTTCAGCAATATTCATCAGACCTAACCAAACGGCCATGATTCCGGTCAATCCAATAGCAAAAGTCACCGCCTCCTGGCTATGATGGATTACTACCTGATTCACAATATCTACCTTACCATTGACCAGGGCAATCCCTACACCTCCTATGATCATGACAAACCAAATGATATTCATCATACCATCATCTCCCTCACCGTGAGTTATATGAAAGTATATGACTGAATCCCGACTTATATCTCTTAAGAGATATAAATCGGGATTCAGTTTATCTACTTTGCCAACTCTGCAATGGCTTTGATGTACATTCTTAGACTCTTTACCAAGGTATCAATCTCTATATACTCATCCGCTTGGTGGGCCATCTTCTCTCCACCCGGGAATGTAGGCCCAAAGGCTACAAAATTTTCAAAGGCTCTGGCATAGGTTGCGCCCCCCGAAGCAATCGGTGTACTATCAGCGCCCGTTTCCTCTTCATAGACCTTTCTAAGTTCCTGTATTAATCTATGTTCATTGGGTACATACAGAGGTGCTAGATAATCAACCTCCTGATATACAAGATCGTATTTTTCAGCGGCAGCTTGAACCATTTGAACGATTTCTTCTTTTCTCTTGGTTACTGGGAATCGGACATCTACACCGATTACCTGTTGCTCCTCGTTCAGATCAATCTTCGCCACGTTGAAGGTTAATTTTCCCGATGGTTCATCTTCACAATTCCCTACGATCTTCTGTCCATAACAATCCTCGCCCACCATTTCCGAAATAAAATTAATGGCCTCAGTTTCAATTCCTGCCTGCTTCAAAGCCATACATAATCTGATAATAGCATTTTTTCCAAGGAAAGCCTTAGCAGAATGGGCACCTTTCCCTAAAACGGTAACATTCTCCCCATCCCTTTCATAGTCGAAATGCAGCTCCTCTAAAACCTTGATAACTCTGGGATTATTCTGAAAGTTATATGTACAATGATCTGGAACACTGTTATATGCATTTCCCCCTGAAACAAGAACCCTTCTGGCCTTGTTACAGATCAATTGAAACTGCAGCAAGCCTTTTTCTGCAAAGATCAGAGGATAATCACTATCAGGGGTGAAGCCGCAGCTCGGCGTCTCCTCTTGCTCCTTATATTTGTGAATACACTCCCATCGAGTTTCCTCATTTACACCTACAATCAACCTGATCCTCTTATGGATAGGTAATCCCAACTCTTGGATGGCCTTCATGGCATAGAGGGCAGCAATGGTTGGTGCCTTGTCATCCACCGTTCCCCTGCCGAAGATCTTTCCTTCATGGATTTCTGCCCCATAGGGAGGATATTGCCAAGTCTTTGGATCCCCCTCAGGTACTACGTCCACATGACCAAGCACTCCGATCATTTCTTCCCCTTCACCCATCTCCGCATAGCCATAATAACCATTTCCGTATTTTACACGAAACCCCATATCTTCCGCTATTTTCAATGTATATCTTAAAGCATGGTCAACGCCTTCTCCGAAAGGCATACCCTCTACGGGGTTATCTTCCACACTTTTTATGCGCACCAATTCTTGTATCTTCTGGATCATTTCATCCTTTAGTTCATCAATCTTCTGATCAATTCCCTGCATATCATTTCCTCCTTATATACCTTCTAAAAAAACACCAGAAAAGAACGGGCATTTTTTACAGCACTATTTATAATACCCTAAAACAGAGGGGATTTAAACAACCCAGAAAAAATTTTACCTATAAACAAACTCCCTTGTGCTTTTCACAAGGGAGTTTGTTTATAACAATTCGTTTTCTTCTTGAAGTTTTTCTGTTCTTCTTGCTCTTCGAAGTAGGTATACACCCAATACGACCAGTCCAACAGGCACAATATTTCTATGAATATCATAGATCCAATAGGTAGGAAACTCATTGCCAAAGATTCGTTTTAATATATTCGCCGCAAAATCTATTAGGTTTTTAAACACGGCGATTCCTCCTAAGATAATCAGTCCAATCCCCAAGTATTTATGATTTATGCTACCCCAGTCTATCTCATAGATAATTTTGTCTTCCACCATGTCGCCTCGCATGAACTGCTTTCTGGTATTGATACTATCGAAAAAGCTATAAAACCATATAATCACACCTAAGGAAATAATCACACCCTCTGTCATCACCCCAAGGGCAAAGACCACGACAAATGCTGAAAGCAACTGTAATCCTCTGTTCATGAGTCCCATATACATTTGCCCGCAACCAGGAATCAAAGAAAATACCAGACTCCAAAACTTACTAAAGTCGCCTAATCCTTTCTTTCCTTGAAATAAGTTTTTCTCAATGCAGTGACGACAAACCTTTTTTCCCTGAACCTCTGTGATACAATCCCCACAGACAGGATGACTACATACACTACAAATGTATTCCGATTGTCTTTCCTTGTGATATTGACATTTCATCCTCTAATCCCTCCATATTCTTATATCAATATTATTAAAAAGCCTAGAAATATTTCGATTGACCTCATCCATAGAAAAAATAATGCTCTTTTGAATCACACTGGTCTTGTAGAGCACTTGATTATAGTTCACATGATTTGAAATACCTGCCACATTGATAACAATCATTAGAATCCCTGCGGCAACTAGGCTTCTTCCCCAACCCTTATAAAGCGCATTCGGACGTTCTGGCTTCCTATGGATTTTCTGAACCTTCGCCATTACTTCGAAAGTAAAGTCAGGCGGTGCCTTGATCTGCGCTGGCAAATCCAACATCCGATGCAATGCTTTCTGTATTCTCCACTCCTCATTACATGCCTCGCAGGTCAATAAATGGCTCTCAACTTCCTTTTTAAACTCTTCCTCTAATTCTTTTCGAATATATCGATCTAGCATTCTCTCTATCTTTTCGCACGTCATAGAAGTTCACCTCCGCCATAGTGGATTTCAACTTGCTTCTTGATCATTGCCCTGGCCCGGTATAAACCTGTTTCTATGGTTTTCATGGGCATATCTAACACCTCACTGATTTCCCTATACTTCATATTTTCAAAATGATACATGATCACCAGCAGTTTATATTTCTCAGGGAGAAGGTTAATGATCGTGCTTATGGCTTCTCTCTGTTCATTTAAGATAGCTAGTTGTTCCGGCCCCGGCTCCTGATCCACCAGAAGTTCCTCATTCACAAGGTACATTGTATCCTGCTTCGCCTTTCTCTTTCTATCCCAATCAATACAACTATTTACCGCAACCCTATAGATCCAGGTAGATACCTTTGACTGAAATCGAAAAGTATCCATCTGTCTGTAAATTTTAATAAAGATTTCCTGGGCCACATCCTGGGTCTCCCCATAATCATTGGTATAGCCATAGACCAAAGCAAAAATCTTATCCTTATATCGGTCAATGATCTGGGGAAACAGGTCCTGATTCCCTTGAATAATTTTTTTCACTATTTCTTCATCCGTCAAAAGCATCACCTCCTTGCGTATCCATTCATTTAGACGTACAATAATAAAAAGACCCTACAGTGATTTTAATATTTTTTTCAAAACATATAGAAATGATTACCGTTTCACTTTTAAATAAATGGGTATTAAATAGCTAACTGTGAATGTCCAAAAAACTTTAATAATAGAAAGGGGACTTTAAAATGAGATTGGTGAGAGATTTACAAAGAAAAAGAAAGCTTGAGCAGCAAAAAAAGCTAGCAAAGGGAGTAGCTCTTGGCACACTGATAGGTGGTCTTATAGGAAGTACTGCCGGTGTACTTTTGGCACCTGATTCAGGTAAAAACACAAGAAAGAAAATTCAAGATGGCGCCGTAGAACTGAAGACCACTGTGGAAAAAAATGTTGAAGAGGCAAAATCAAATATTGGGAATACCCTAAAGGACAAAAAAGAGGATATCCGCGCAGTGGTAGGAAAAATCCGTAACCTTCGTAAAGATGCCTCTGAAGATGCCGCTGCATGCATCGATTCTGTTGAAGAAGAGGTTGCAACCATATCAGAGGAAAAAATCTAAGTAGCTTTGGAGTGATTACATATGTTAGATACAACGATTCGACTGGGAGATCTTGGCACCGCTCTACTTGGTACTGCCCTATTGGTCCTCTTGGTCTATGCTATCCTCGTGCTAAAAAACCTATATGATACGATGAAGGTTTTTCGCAAAATTGTGGAAGAAAATGCATCCAACCTCAAAAGTGTGATGGATCGTGCTCCAGCCATAGCTGAAAACATCGAAAGCATTAGCGGGGATCTATCCCATGATGTCCACGCGGTCCAAGGCACCATCGAAAACTTATTAGGTACCACCGAAGCTGCAGCAGGAGCGTTGGCTGGGAATACCGATGTCATCTCAAGCATCATGGGTGTTGTTCAAGTCATTATGGTTATCAAAGATTTCTTCAGTGGCTTCCATAAAAAGCGAAGATGGTTTTAATACATGATTAAAAAAGGAGAATGATTCTAATCATTCTCCTTTTTTAATAGCGAAGTTCTTCCCTTACATATTGAATGGCTCTTTCTTTTTCTGGTGGTATCTTTCCAAAGAAAATTGCCTTACGTACATCCTCAAGAATCTGCCCTACAACTTTTCCATCCTCGATATCAAGGTACTCCATCACTTCATTCCCATTAAGAACATGGGACAAGTCCATCAACCCTCGGAATCTGGTGAGATAGTTATTCGCCAAATACTCAATATGCACTTTATACATACCCATTTCCTCATGGGGATGAAGAAGTTTTCGAGTGGCAATCATATCTGCCAGAGAAACCAACAATACATCTAAAGTGTCTTCCCCAAAATTCTTAAACAAATCATATATGGCCCTGCCACTCACATCATTTTCTTTATATAAAGTCAAAGGCCACATATGCTCTTTTACAATCTTGCATAGGAATTGCTTTTCCTTGTTACTGAGCCTTAGTCGATCAGATATCTGTGCCATGATCTCCATACCCGTAATCTCATGACCTTTAAACCTGATTCTACCTGTCTCATCGGTCCACTTGGCTGACGGTTTACCGATATCATGGAATAAGGCTGCCAGCTTAATCAGTTGAATCCTTGTGTGTCCATTGGAGAACATCTTATTGCTATGCTCCTCATAGGCCTCCCTTAAATGATTTTCAAAGTATCCATTGGCGTAAATAATACTTTCCGTCACATTTAGTGTATAAAGAGAATGGGCCCATGCGTCTACCACATGATATTTACACTGACCTACCGCCTTCATAGGCTCGATCTCTGGGAATATCTTATTCAACAGGTTGAGATGCTTATCCATCATATTGAAATAGTAGTGGGTACGATTACATTTTAAGATTTGAAACAATTCATATGATATTCTTTCCGCCGCCGCCTCTAACAGATGATCAGAATACTCTCTGATGGCGCTGGCTGTACTATCTTCAATATCAAAGCCCAACTGAGCCGCAAAGCGCACCCCACGAATCATTCTCAATGGATCATCCTGAAAAACCTTTTTTGAAATCATGCGAATCCACTTGTTTTCTATGTCTTTCTTCCCACCAACAGGATCAATGATCTCCTCCCAATGGAATTCCCCATCTTGTCCTATCTTTATAGCCATGGCATTTATGGTATACTCCCGAGACACCAAATCCTCGATGATATCCTTTCCCTTCATCTTAGAAAAATCAATTGCCAGGTTTTTGTCCTTAAGAATCACTCTCGCCGTACCATTCATTTCATCTAAAATGATGAAACTCCCTTCTTGGCTATAGGCAAATTCCTTTGCCACCACCAAGGCATCTTCAGATAGAACCAAATCTATGTCAGTATATTCTCTTTTTAGTAAAAAATCCCGTACAAAGCCCCCTACGATGTAGAAATCTGAATGGGTGTGGACTCGAATCTGGGCAATGCTTGCTTTAATTGCATTCATCCCTTTCACTCCTCTGATATATTGAACAGCCTTTCATCCATCTTAATCTTTTTTATCTTCTTCTGTCAATCTTGTTGTATAATCCATCTACTAATCTTATACCCACTTTCCTTTGTTACTAAATTCATTTTCCTCTCTACCATAGTTTTTCATTTTTGAGGGAGTTATACACCCTCTGAATAGTTATAAACTTTCTGCACCCTTATAAATCCTTTCCTACCTAATGCTGTTCCATTTCCAAGGTAGGCTCTTCCTCTCGGAAGTAATAAAAATACATATCATCCATTTACTTTTTGCATTTGCTTACTCTGTCTTCCTGGACATGTTAAATAATTATCACATCTTGACGCATCTTAAAAATCCTATATAATGTTATATTAGTATAATATTTATGCAAGAATTTGTATCAATCTTTTAAAAAATAAATCATAAAAATTATTTTATTAGGTTGACTTATATTGGAAATTTTGGTACGATTTAAACATACAAATTATGTCGAATTTTGTAAAAACGAGGAGGAAAAAAATGAAGTCCACTGGTATAGTTAGAAAGGTCGATGAACTCGGAAGAGTTGTAATTCCAATAGAATTGAGACGCACCTTAAATATTGGCGAAAAAGATGCTTTGGAGATTTATGTCGATGGCTCCCATATCATTCTGAAGAAATACGAGCCTGCTTGTATCTTCTGCGGTCAAGCGAAGGATGTTAAAAACTTTAAAGGGAAAAACATCTGCCCTACATGTGTCAATGAAATCGCAGAGTAAATGCAAAGCCTCGTCCAATGGACGAGGCTTTTTACTATATTTCATCATCTAAATCAATGCTCTCTTCATAAACCGCTCTTTTTCCTATGCCTCTTTCCTTGGCCACTTTTTTTATAGCTTCTTTTTTATCCATTCCTGCATCGATGCACATCCGCAGATGATCCTTGATCGAAAGCTGCTCCCATTTTTCCTCCTCTATGACCTTGATCGCATCCTGAGACATTCCTTCTACCAATACCACAAATTCACCCTTTGGCGGCTGTTCTTCAAAATGGGCAATCAACGACGCCACGGTTCCCCGAACAAACTCCTCATACCGCTTCGTCAATTCCCTGGCTGCCACTGCGTTTCGATTCCCAAAAATTTCATGGATATCCTTTAATGCTGCTACAAGGCGATGGGGTGCCTCATAAAAAATCATGGTCCGATCATCCCGCTGAAGCACTTCCAGCCTCTTTTTTCGATGCTTTTTCTCACGATCCAAAAATCCCTCAAAGGCAAAATGGCTTGTAGGCAGCCCTGACGCCACCAATGCAGTGGTAAAGGCTGTAGCTCCCGGTAAAACCTCGAATTCAATATCATGTTCAATACACAGCTTGATTAAATCTGCCCCAGGATCCGATATCCCCGGCATCCCCGCATCAGAGACCAAGGCAATGGTTTCACCTGCCTCCAGCTTCTGGATCAGATGGTTTCCCTTGAACTCCTTGTTGTGCTCATGATAACTGGTAAGAGGCTTTTGAATATCATAATGGTTTAAAAGTCTAATAGAATACCTGGTGTCTTCAGCCGCAATCACATCTACCTCTTGAAGCACCCTTAGGACCCGCAGGGTAATGTCCTCTAAATTTCCAATCGGTGTAGGACAAATATATAACTTTCCTGTTCCTTCCTTCATCATCACACTTCCTCATCTATCCCGTGATCTCTTCCATAAATCTCATAGATTTCATCCGTATAGCTTCCGTCCTCATTATAAACATACAACGGGTCCATGAATTTCAGCTCAGGGCGTCCATATTTTACACACTCAATCAATAAGATGTTTGGCTTCTTGTTCTTATTGGGATGCACAAATCGAAGCCTTTTAGGTTCCAATTTATGCTGTCTGCACAGGTCAATAATATCTACCAAACGATGGGGCCTGTGAACCATATAGAAACGACCTCGATCCTTCAAGAGTTTCGCTGCTGTTCTGATGACATCCTCTAGGGTACATTTCACTTCATGTCTTGAAATTGCCTTCATACTGTCTGGGTTTAAGAGACCACTACCTTCATTCATATAGGGAGGGTTCGAAGTCACTGCATCGAAGGAATAGAGCTCCAAATGCTCTGTGAGCTTATTTAAATCCTCATGGATAATATGTACCCGCCCTTCCAGTTGATTGAGCTGAACGCTTCGTGAAGCCATCTCTGCTACCTCTTCTTGAATCTCTACACCAATGATCTCCTTGGCATTGGTCTTGCCTGCCAAAAGAATTGGGATAATGCCTGTCCCAGTTCCTAGATCAATAACGCGCCAACCCTTTCGTAATTCACAGAAATTGCTCAGTAATACTGCATCTACACCAAAACAAAATCCCTTTGGATTCTGGATCAATCGCAAACCTTTATATTGCAGGTCATCAACTCGTTCTCCCTCTTTTACCAATTTCTCTTCCATATCCATCTCTCCTAAGTTTACTCTCCCTATATTATAACACTTCAACTCCTAATATATAAGAGGTACAGCATGCTGTACCTCTTATATATTAATGATTCAATGCATTTTCAATCTTATCCATCATGGTATCTTTATCCATGGCACCCGTTACAACCTCAACGATTGTACCCTCTTGGTCTAGAATATAGGTGGTTGGAAAGGCTCTTACCCTATACTTCACAGACACTGCCCCGTCTACATCATACAATACGGGGAAAGAAAATCCTTTTTCATTTACAAAGGTATTCACATTGGCGATCTCTGTACCTGGCTTCTCTGCAGCCAGTACATTGACTGCCAGAACCACAACATTTTTATCCTTGTAGGTTTCATATACCGCCTGCATATGGGGCATTTCCGCTACACAATAGCCACACCAGGTGGTCCAGAAGTTGATAAATACCACCTTACCCTTTAAGCTAGATAAGATAATCTCGTTGCCCTCCCGATCTACCAGGGTAAAGTCATAGGCCTTATCTCCTGGAAATACGCCGGCGCCACTATTTTCTTCTGCATTCCCATTAGGCTGCTCCGCCCCAGGTGTCGGGGCCTCTACTCCAGGGGTAGGCTGCTCTATACTGATTTTTCCTGGATCCTCTGTCTTTTTCTTAGGATTTAACCATCCAAAATAGACTGTACTTCCTAAAATACCAATAAGTATCATACTGACTATAATGATCAAGCCTTTCCGATTCATAGCGCTTCCTCCTCTGGTTACGATAATATGGCCGATAATTTATACAGATAGTTTGTGTATATCAATATACCCATGATCACTAGTAACAAACCACTGACCATTTTAATGATGTTGAAGTATTTATACAGGGCTCGAAGGTGATGGATCATATAGTTTATTGCCAAGGCTGAGAGGATAAAAGGAAGCCCTAAGCCTAGGGAATATACACCTAGGAGCTTTACTCCAGCCAATACCGTTTTTTCACTACTGGCCATCATGAGTACAGAAGCCAGGACTGGTCCCACACAGGGAGTCCATCCAAAACTGAAGGTAGTTCCAAGCAGAAAAGAGTTCATAAACTTGGGTGAAGCATCCTGCAATTCCATCCTTTTTTCACGGTCCAAAATCCTAATGTGAATGATGCCTGCATGATGGAGTCCGAAAGCGATAACAATGATCCCACTAGCCTTCCGGATTACTTCTGCATAGGTATAGATAAACCTTCCAAGGGCACTGGCTGTGGCCCCTAGCACAATAAAAACAAGGGAAAGTCCTAAAACGAACCCTAGGGCATTTAGTATCGTGTTTCTATGTAATCTTCTGCTTTCGCCAATCTCTTCTACAGATGCGCCCGCCAAATAACTCAAATATACCGGAAGCAGCGGTAAAACACAGGGTGTAAAAAACGAAGCCAATCCTTGAAGAAATACAATCAAAACTGAAAACCCACCCGACGCCACAACAATCCCCCCTTCGCCTAGTTATTCATATATATTCATTATACTATATTTTCAACAAAAAAAGACCCCTAACAATCCTTCTAGGGTCTCCTCATGTATCTTTCTGAAATTATTTTGGAATCGGTGCATCTACAGGACATACATTGGCACAAGCACCACATTCAATACATCCGTCTTCATCGATTACATATATTTCTTCTCCCGCACTGATTACATCCACTGGGCATTCTGGCTCACAGGCACCACAGTTGATACATGCATCTGTAATAATATATGACATCTTTGTTCACCTCCATTTCAAACTTGCAATTTTACCTACTACAGTATCTCCCATTCTAACGGTCTTTATAACATTTTCCCACAAGTTACAAAAGATCTATTATTCCTCTAGCTTTTTAATCTCTTCATGTATGATTTCTTCTTTTTCATCTTTGCTACAGCTGCCGCAGCCACCGCCACCGCCACAACCCGTTCTATTTATAGCTTGCTTATCATATATTAAAATTTCATCACTGAGCTTATCTGGTTTTCCATCCTGGCCTTCCTTTACGATCTGTCTAACTTTTACACATTCAAGAAGAACGTTGTTCTCAATAACGATACCCACACCATCTGGCGTCTCTACCTTCTCACCTATCTCCGGTAGATTTTCTCTCAATCCCTGATACATTTCATGCTCATACTTCAAACAACACATCAGACGACCGCATATTCCTGAGATCTTCGATGGATTTAAGGATAATCCTTGCTCCTTGGCCATCTTGATGGATACAGGTTCAAAATCACCTAACCATGTGGCACAGCACAAGGATCTTCCACAAGGTCCCATGCCTCCAATCATTTTTGCTTCATCCCGTACACCGATCTGTCTTAATTCAATTCTGGTTTTGAATATAGCCGCCAGATCCTTTACAAGTTCCCTGAAATCTACCCTGCCATCAGCAGTAAAGTAAAATATGACCTTGTTATTGTCAAAAGTATACTCCACATCGATAAGTTTCATCTCTAACTGATGCTGCTCTACCTTTTCTATGCAAACTTGAAAAGCTTCCTTTTCCTTTTCTGAATTTAAGTGGTGCTGCGCTTCATCTTCCTCAGTAGCGATTCTTAATACCTTTTTTAGAGGGTGGATGATGTCCTCCTCATGAATTTCCTTGGGACCTACCACAACTTCCCCAAACTCTACACCCCGAGAAGTCTCAACAATTACATTTTGTCCCTCTTTTATATCAATGGTATCTGGATCAAAATAATAAATCTTTCCTGCTTTTTTAAATCTTATACCTACAACTGGAATCATCTTATCTTATACCTCCTGTATATTCAAAAGCAGTATTTCAATCGCCAGCTGGAAATTTACGTTTGCTTTTATATCCCTCTTTGTTTTTTCTATTGTTTTAATAATATGACTTATTTTCTCATATCCTATACGATTCAGGTGTTTTTGTAAATCATTTTTTTTATCTAGATTTATCAAAAGTGCATCGGTTCTTGTTTCCCTCAGTATCAATATATCCCGGAACCACACCAATATAAAGTCTAAGATCTCGTCCACATCTTCCTTATGCTTTTCAAAAAAATCTACTAGACTAAATATCCTCAAAGGTTCTCTCTCTAAAACGGCTTCAATTACCTCTATCGTTTCTTCTCTAAGGGCCTTGAATGCTTCAGACTCCTTTAACCTTACTGCTTTACCAACAATCCCATCCGAAAAGGCAGAATATACTCTTACCTCTTCCTGGGTCAATCCATATTTCTTCATCAAAAATCCTTCAATGGCGGATTGCCCCACTCGATTGAACTTAAAAATCTGACAGCGTGATCGGATGGTTGGCAAAAAACTATTGGCATTGGTAGTAATGAAGATCATGACTGCATAGCCAGGAGGTTCCTCTAAGGTCTTTAACAAACGATTCTGCGCACTCACTGTCATGAGATGGGCATCTTTCATTATATATACCTTCTTATCGCTCTCATAGGGTCTTATAAGAATATCTTGCTGAAAATCTTCTATCTGCTTATTCTTAATGTTGCTTCCTTCCGGCTCAATGATCTTCATATCAGGATGATTGTTATGTTCAAACTTCAAGCACGAGGTGCAGGCATCACAAGCTTGTCCTCGATCTTCTTTACACATGAGGGCCTTGGCAAAAGCCAAGGCTGTCAATCCTTTTCCGATTCCTTCTGGTCCGTCAAATATATATGCATGGGCAACCCTATGGTGTAGAATCGTAGACTTCAATTGCTGAATCATTTTTTCTTGTCCTATGATTTCATGAAATCCCATGTGCTTCCCCCACAACTTCTCTTTTGGATACTTTCATACTACAGTTTTTCAAATTGATCCACATCCAATACAAATATGGTTGCACCACCCACTTGCACTTCAATGGGATAGGTCATGAACACCCCTGTTCCCCCCATCATCGTTGCCGGCGCTGGAGCAATTTCCTTTCTCGTTTCACAGGTACTTCTGATGATCCCCATCACTGTCTCAACTTTTTCTTTTTCCACCCCGATCAAAAGGGTTGTATTTCCAGATTTCAAGAAGCCCCCCGTAGAAGCTAACTTTGTTACCCTATAGTTTTCATCCATCAACTGCTCTACCAAGTCATGGGCATCCTCATCATGGATGATGGCAACGATCAGTTTCATATAAACCCGCCTTTCTTTTTGAACTTATATATGAGATTCGATACTTCTATATACGTATTCTCTTTTCTAAACATCATCGTCATATGGTTAGAGGTTAGACGTTAGAGGTCTGAATGTCATCCTTATGGGGTCCTTTAATATTTTTATACTCGAAAGCACATCCAAATGTCTTTAACTTCTAACTTCTAACTTCTAACTTCTAACCTTTAGCAGCTCCTCAATGTATCCAATAATTTCTTCATGGATCTCCTGAATCGTTCGGCTGGCATCAATGCCTCGAATACGCTTAGGATATAATGTCTCCAATTGCATATAGCCTTCAAATACCCTATGATGGAAATCAATTTTCTCCCTCTCTAAGCGATCCTCATTACCTTGAGAAAACTTTCTCTGAATGCCAATTTGAGGTGAAAGCTTAAATAAAAATGTGATATCTGGCATAATTCCTTGAATCGCCACCCGATTGATTTCTTCTATCAAGGCTACACCAAGGTTTCTTCCTACTCCTTGGTAAACCAAGCTGGAGTCCACAAACCTATCACAAATCACAATTTTTCCACTTTCTACTGCGGGCTTAATAACCTGTGCCACATGCTGAGCTCTAGACGCGGTGTACAATAAAGCTTCTGTTATACTATCCATCTCCACATGGTCTTTATCTAAAATGATCTGTCGAATCTTTTCTCCAATGAGTGTTCCTCCAGGTTCCCGGGTGATAACAACTTCATACCCTTTTGAAGTAAAGTATTTTTCAATTCTCCTTACCTGGGTTGTTTTTCCTGAACCGTCGGGCCCCTCGACTGTAATGAATAAACCTCTCATGCAACACCTCTTTTCTCTATCTTAAAGCTCAATCACCTTAATCTTATGTAAGGTGGTATCTTCTAAACCGATAATCTGTATCCCACTCTTTTTTAGTAGCTTTATATATTCGATGACTTCTGTTGTTATTTCTTCCCCCGGACATAAAACAGGAATTCCCGGTGGGTAAGGAATTAAATACTCTCCACTTATTTTACCAAAACTATCTGTAAAGTCTACAGTAGTTTTTGCCATATAAACGGACTGCCGTGGCGTCAGCCTCATCTTCGGAAGCCGATAGGAATATAAGGGTGCCTCTATATGCCGATGGGTTATTCCTTTGCCGTCTTTTATGCCCAGTAGTGCATGGGCTAATCTATCAAAATCATTACGCTCGTTCCCTATGGTGGCTACCGCTACGGCTACATTCATATTGGCTAACTCCATCTGTATATTGTACTTTGTACGGAGAAGTTCTTCTAGAACAGTCCCCTGAATGCCTAAGCCCGTCATATCTATCACCAGCTTTGTTGGGTCTATACCTTTGACACCGTAGGATCCCACCAATGCTTGGCTGAGTATCTCTATTTTTTCAATCTCTACAATTTGATGCTTAAAGGATTCAATGTAACCTAGTAACCTATTCATCAAGAACTTACCTTCCGACGCTGCGATGGCTCTCGCCATATCCAAAGAAGCCATCAAAAGATAAGAGGGACTTGTGCTTTGCTGCATAGCTAGCATTACCTTTAGACGACTTACATCTACTCTATGGGACTTCACATGAAGCATAGATGCCTGGGTAAATGCTGGCAGGGTTTTATGGGTACTCTGGGCTACAATATCCGCTCCTGCATCTAATGCTGACACAGGTAAAAGATCACTGAGATTGAAATGAGCACCATGGGCCTCATCTACCAATAATATTTTATCATACTTGTGCACGATTGTGGCGATAGTCTCTATATCTGAGCATATCCCATAGTAGTTTGGATATGTAATCAATACTGCCTTGGCCTCAGGACACTCCTTCAAGGCTTGCTCTACGGTTTCGGGTCGTATACCCATAGTGATACCCTTTTCCACCCATACCTCTGGTTGAATATACACTGGGGTAATATTACCAAGTACTAAACCATGAATGACTGATTTATGGCAATCCCTCGGCACAATCACTTTATCTCCTGGACTGGCCACAGCCATCAGCATGGCGATGATCCCGCAAGAAGTCCCGTCTATCAGGAAAAACGTATGATCCGCTTTGTAAAACCTAGCAGCACTCTCCTGGGCCTCTTTGATTATTTCTTCTGGTGCATGGAGATTATCAGTCCCCGGTATTTCCGTTATATCCATGGACAACAACTGTCCTGTAAAGTTTTTATAATTAAACCGCTCATAAATTTTGCCGCTCTTATGTCCTGGTACATGAAAGGATACCATATCCTTCTTACTATGCTTTAACAATTGATCTAAAATAATTGGTTGATCCATACGATCCCGTTACGCAAAACTTATAAAACTCTATAAAAACATTAAAAAGTTTATGTTTGCTTCCTCATTCAACGTGTCCGACCTCGGCGAACCTACTATCGTTTGATATAACACTCCAGAGACTTCAATTCCCGTGTAACTCACGGTACATAGCATCATAATTCGTTTTAGTGCCTTATGATACTTTATATCTTGATAAATTTATACTTGCGTTCTTATCCCTATCTATTACAGTACCGCAGTTATCACACTCAAATACTCTTTCTGAAAGTGACAGTTTGGTTTTCACATGTCCGCATTCTGAGCAGGTCTTTGATGATGGATACCACTTGTCGGCTTCTACAAATTCAGTGCCTTGTCTTTCACATTTATACTGCATCATCCGCTTGAATTCATATAGTCCTTGTTGTGCAATTGCTTTGGATAAGTGCTTGTTTTTCATCATGCCCTTAACATTTAGGTCTTCCATAACCACTCTTGACGTCTTGGTTTTTGCTATTTCGGTAGTTACTTTTTGCCTGTTGTCGGTTCTGATGTTATCAAGATGTTTATGCAACTTTCTGATGTTCTTTTCCAGTTTTTTAATGTTGCCTGTTTTTACGTAACTCCTCCCTTCCTTATTTTTCTCGTATTTATTTGATACTTTACGTTGCAACCTACGGATTTTCTTTTCTAATTTCTTAACCTTCTTTGTCTTGTTAATGTTTTTGTATGGTTTTTCAATATTAGAACAGATTGCTAAATCTTTAATACCAACGTCTATCCCAATACTTTCTCCTGTTAATTCCACTGGTCCTTGTTCAACTTCAATACCAACCGTTACATACCAGTGTACTCCGTCAAACTTTACTCTTGGGTTTGTATACTTTACGTTTTCTGGTATTCTGTCTGTCTCCGATAGGTTCACCCATCCTATCTTTTCAAGTCTAACCTTGCCATCTTGAAATTTTATCTTTTCGGTATCCTGATAAAATGTAGGTGGACTTTTCTTCCTGCTTTTGAATTTAGGCTTTTCGGATAATCCTTTGAAAAACTTACAATACGCATCACAAGCATCTTTGATGGCTTGCTTTGCTATATTATTGCTGTAGTTGTTTAGCCATTTCAGTTCTTCCCTTTGCTTTAATTGCGTTAGTTCTTTTCGCAGGTCACCATCTTTTATAAATTTGCCACCGCTTTTATAGTTTTCTTCCTGTCTTGCTAATGTCCAGTTATACGCCCATCGTGCACTACCAGCACTTTGAAACAACTTAGACATTTGCTCATTATTAGGCTCAAGCCTGACTTTCATCGTTGTTATCATCTTGTAATAACTCCTTTATCATCTTTAGGGCTTTATTGGCTCTCCTGCCTTGTAATTTGCAACTGAATACAGTTACAATCTAGACTAAATCCTCAATCAATTCCTGCTCCCCGGCTTTTTCTGTGTTGGCTATAATTTCAATAGTTGTTCCGTATTTACTGCATATATTTTCTATGAGTTCATAACCGAACCTTAGTAACCTATCCTTATATAAAACAACTATCTTTTCAACCTCAGAAGCAACAACCATGTCGATTAACTGATTTAGTCCTTTTCTATTGTAGTTTATGCCGCTGCCTATGTCGGTAACAACATCAAAAGAATACCCTTTCGCAATCATGTATGATTTTACGTTGTCAATTTGCATCTTAAGGTCATCCTTTTGTTTATTGCTTGACACTCTACAATAACCTACAACTTTTCTTTTGGCTGGATTTTCACCTTTAAGCCCTAAATAATATTGAAGTTGCTGTTGCGAGTAATACCTCTAGCCACTTTTCCCTTTATGGCTGGGCTTTAGTTTCCCAACCTTATCCCAGTTTCTAAGGGTTTGTTGGGTTACTCCAATCAATTCACTAAATTCACCTATTGCATAATATTTCATCTGAAAACACCTCTATATTATTAGATCTTTATCCTACAATAATCAACAGTGTTTTATAGACTTTTATAAATATTCTTTAACTGCTGGAAGCCTCCCATCATGCTTAACTTCTATATCTATGCACCTTTTCCCTCTAATTTCTCCTTAGGTATCGATTCATCCTGCCAAAAAACATACAAAGCCATCAACTCGCTGTTGATAGCTTTGTCTTTCCTACACTGCAGTTAGAAATTCTCTCCACATCTTTTTCATTAGAATATTGTATCCCTCGTATTTTTTATCGTCCATATCTAGATTGGCAATTTCTCTTTCACAGGCCTCACATATGTACCCGCTCAGTATTTCAATATATCGTGTAGTATTCTGAGAACACATAAAACATTCCGCGGCTTCATGCTTCACCCTATTCACCAGCCTTTATAGTTTTCCAAGATTATTGCCCCTTCCCTACTATTTTATTCACCTGTGGCATGTCACGTTATACTTTTTTTCATGTATTGTTTTTACTGTATTTTTGTCGTTTACCACAATATGTAGATATATCATATGACAAATTATACAATATATTGAGCAAGCTATAGAGTCCAGAAAACCCATGTCACTTTATGACATGGGCATATATATACTAGTTTTCTCCTCGGCCAGATTGTATCGCTTTTAGAAGCTCATCGCTAGGTTCTATTACAAAACGATATTTATCACTGCTGCGGGTAAATTCCCCTACATACCACTGATCGTGATTACCACCTGTGACAAATTTATATAATTTTGCAATCTCCTTGCTCCCTTTGCTAGTTAGTTCATTGTAAGGATAGAATTGCTCTAACTCACGCAGCTTTATATTAAGGCAAAGGTTGCTTGCTTTGCCAAAGATTCGCTCCATAATGAGATCATCATTAATAAGCTTGTAGTTAAAATACACAATATGTCTATAGATGATGAGCGTACAAGCAGCACACGCCATCAAAAGGGATGCAATTCCCGCGATCGTAGCGATTGTAGGATTAATTCTAGAAAATACTTTCACTGTCGTATTCATAATAAAGGTCGCGATAAAAATCATAAGTATCAATTTCCAAAAAGAAAGCTTCTTCTGCTGTATCGTTTGCCTAATCATTGGTCCCATTTGTTAATCCATCCTTTTATGTTGCTTAGTATGATGATACAAATACTATCATATCACTTCAAATTTTCTTTATCAATCATTATATAAATGATCTCCCTGGAATATTACAGTTCTCTTGTTAATGCTGCTTCTTTTCTCAATCCTTCTATTCTCCTAGTTAGAAGTTAGTGGTTAGATGCCTGAATGTCCTTCAATAGGGTCAATCAAAAAAGATTCGACCTTAGAAAGTTAAAAATGTTTCCTAAAATAAAAAATGCCCTCACAAATAGAAAGCATTTAATGAACAAAATTATAAATTGTATCTTTGCAGATGATCGCTATTTTGCCAGCTTTATATACTCTCTTTGAAGATAGTCGTCATTGTAATAGGATGTCGCAGCGAGCTTAACAGCCTTCTTACTTGACTTCAAGTCCTTTGTTGCATCGTTAAGCAAGTAGGCTTGAAAATATGCTATGGGTATACAAAGGGTTACTAGAAACATTATTTTGATTAGCATAGTACGCTCAGTCTCCTCTTTCAATCTTCATATATATTTAATTCTATACCTATCCTCTTTTTCCTTCTTATTTTTTCTAGTTATTTTGTCCTATTTTATTGAAATTTAGAGGTTTATGTCTATTTTTTATAAGCAATATACATCATATTGTGCATCCCGACTTTTCCATCACTATATATATGCGACAATTTTCTTCCTTATTATAGAAAAAACTCAGAAGCAATTGCTTCTGAGTTTTTTATTTCTACGCTCTGCGTAAGTGATTCACACCAAATCAAAGATTTGGGTTCACTACTTAGCTCTGCATTAGCGACTTACACAAACTCTACGAGTTTGGTAATCTGCTTAAACCAGCGACGACCTACTCTCCCAGGCAGTTACCCACCAA
>CALECF010000201.1 GCA_937948705.1 uncultured Anaerosolibacter sp.
CATAAATAATGTGTTTTATACTTCTGTGGGTGAAATCCGTAAAGCTGTAAAGGATTTTATTAATTCAATTAATCAGACTCGTGAACAAATCATAGACCGGTTATGTGTAAGAATGTAAAATCTTAATCGTAACTTATATAAATTATTAAGTTGAGTGACTGGGATAGTAAACCTGTCCCCTTCTCCGTTTTGATTTATTTTTCTCTAATTGCATCCACACTTTTTATTAAATCCTCAGAAGTAATTAAAGACACTCCACCGCCTAACCCATATATTTCAAAAGGCATCTCTGACGGATTGTTATAAAAATCGCTTAATTTCATAGCATTCAATGTACTGCCTCCACTTGTAAAGAAAAAGCCATCCTTAGTCATTACTACACCAGAGAAAGTAGATCCCCCTTGATTCAGTACAACTCTACCATTTGGAGCTATTAGAACACCAGTTAAAGATTCTTTGTCATTAATGATTATATCGCCTTTGCTAACAATAGTGATATTACCAGGAAGAGCTGCCTGCCAACCAGAAGAAGTATAATTATCTGCAAATACTTTAGCGTTTTGAGGTATAGGATGCTGATTTATAGGTCCTCCGACTGTATATCCATTGTCTGTGTACCAATCATCATCTTTTAATGTAATAGTATAGGATGGAACTTCAAAAGTAGGAATGGCAGGGATAATAGACACTTGTGTACATCTTGATAATATTGCTGCGCTGTAACTAGGGGGATGTGCTAATGAACCTATATGATGAACCATAAACGTGCCATTAGGTGTCCAACCAAATGTTAAGTTGCCACCTGTATAAATATTACCATTTAGTGTTGCGTTTATAATACTTGTGTTTCCAGCCACATATATATTACCAGGAATGGTTCCGTTGTGTAAATTAGCATAGCCTTGAACATAAACTCCACCGTTATTAATGGATCCATTATTGATGTTTAAATTCCCTGCAACGTAAACATCACCATGTAGTCCTACACCTCCATCTAAGTTTAAATCTCCATTTATATAAATAGATCCTGGATCAATATTTGAACCAATGTCTGCACCTCCGCTAGTTAAACTTAGATTTCCATTAATATAAATATTTGAAACCCCAGTAAAAGAGCCTCCATTAAAATCAGCAGTTTGCAAACTTCCATTCACGATCACTGTAGCTCCAGAACCAAATACATTATTTCCATGGAATGAGAATTTATCGCCATAAATAAATGCTTCAGGTAACGAACCAGTTGAAGGGATCCATTCAACTACCATATCTGTTTCAACAGCTCTGCTTTGGTTACCAATGGTTCCTTCAGAGACAACAGTATATTTACGTTCATGAGCAGATACAATTTCTGATAGGCTGACAGAAATATTTGTTTTTGGATTTTTTCCAAAGGCACTATCGAAAGAATTTAAAGATGTAGGTGAAGCAAAATAGGATTCTAGTTGATTAAAAAAATCATTGGCAGTAGAGGTACCATTATAAATAGTCATAATTTGAGTTTCTATATCATCAAATTTATAGTTGATCCCAGCTTCTGCAATGTAATATACAGCTTGAAAATCTCTTTCAGAAGCACTTAATTTGAAGTTGGTAGTTGTTAAACTTAATAGACCCATACCAATCAATGAAACTACTACTAATACCATAATAACAATGATTAAAGAAGAACCTTTATGATTATTCATTTGTTTTTTAGAAGAATATAATATTTTCATAAAATCCTCTACTCTCTAATATAGATTTTTGAAGAAAAAGTTACAGCATTCCCGTTTTGATTGGGAATACTAGTTATTTCTAATATAACTCTGTTTCCTACTTTTTCTACCTTAAAAGATGCTATATCAATCACTAGCTCATTTCCATACTCCATAATGGCATTATTTTCTAATTTATATTTTACTGTACCATCTATTTCTAGTTCATTGCTAGATGTTTCAACAGTATGTGCTTTTCTAATTTCTTTGGAGATTAAGCTCACAGCGTACCTCACATTGGATTGATTGTTTAAACTAGAAGTTTGCGTAGTAAAATTTTTAATGCCGAAAAAGTAAACAGAATATCCCATAATAATCACAATAGATAAGATAGCAATAACAATAATCAATTCTATTAAGGTAACTCCTTTTTTGTTATTAATCATATTCAACACCTTCTAATTATTCCAGGATAAAATGGTTTCCATCTGAGATTCCAATTTATCCAGAGAACTGTTATTGTAAACCTTCACTATAGCTTTGACTAAATTTCCTGTATATGCAGAATTTCTTATTTCAATTTTAATATAATAGCCATCCTGCTCTTTTACATAATCATAATCGTTACCAGAAGCTACAACTGTTTCACTATAACCATTGCTAGTTAATTGTAAAAGGCCGGTACTAAAGGTGTAAGTTGTACTGATAGAATAAAGCTCCTCCATATTGCTTTGAGCTACATATGTTGCATCTACAATATTTTGCGATCTACTGTTTGTACTGGTGGAATGAACAAACATAGTGAGAAAAGGCACTATAATAATAGCTAATAAGGCCAAAGAAATAATAATTTCTATTAAGGTCATCCCTTTTCGAGCAAATAAAATGTCTTTTTGCTTATATACATTCATTTATTAGCCTTCTTCCTTTCTAGGTATAGGTAAAAGTTAAAATTCTGGAACTTATTAAATGCTAAATTGTGTCCTTTTTTAGTGATAAAAAACAAATCTTAATATTGATTTATATACTCAACACCAGTTTACAAGTTTAATTAGGCTGCCTGATCTTTATCAAGAAAGTCAAGCACAGCTTTTTTCATAATCGAATAAATTTCAGTGTTTTCGAAGTTGGAGACGAAACTATCAAATATTAATTCTCTGGTTATATGCTCTCCTATGGTTCTTTTTATACCTTGTGGGCTTTGAAACTGGTAGTTGTCATATCTTTGATCCATAAACGGCAATAGACAAACAAATGTATAGGCGACAGCCAGTAGATTTACATATCTCTCTATTGCATCTTTGTTTCTTAACATATAGTTGCCAAAAGACCAGAAAAATTTGTGCTGATAGAAGATTACTTCTATGTGCCATCTTATTCGATATGTCGATAGTATTTTGCTTTGAGGTTGCTCATTATCGCATGTAAGATCCAATGATTCATGGCTTTTGAAAATATTAATTTCTTCCGGGTTTATACTGCTGATATACACTCTTACGGATGCAAATGTGTCTATGTCTGTTGTGGTTACTGCAACATAAATAGCTTTTTCAAACAGATTGGTCATTACTTTTTGTTCTGAAACATAGTATTCTCCTATCTTTGTATAGGAAAATTCTCGGATGTTCAATCTACCGCCTTTTTTCCTAGGTCTTCCGGGTTTTCCCGTAGGGGCTGGGGCAAGATCATAGATTGCAGTATCATGGCGTACTGCCCCTATGATTTCTAGATTATCATGTTTCTTTATGGTTTTAATGATTTGTCCTTTGCTATACCAGCTATCGCATAGCAGTATCACTTGAAATGTTTTAAGGTGAGGCATTATATTCTCTATCATTTCAGATGTCATCTCAAGCTTGTTCTGATCACTAGAATACAGGCGATATCCTGCTGGCAGACTTAAGTATCTTACATTATCTTTATAATACAATGGAATGTTCAGCACTAAAGAAACAAAGCAATGGCCATTTAGGTACTGATTTCCTGTCTTTTTTGCATGATCAAAAAATTTAGAGTAACAATCAAATTTATCTCCGTATTTAGCCTGCAAGGTATCATCTATTGTTATGAATAGGGTAGTGTTGCTTAACTCCTTCGGTATCAATGATAAAGCTATAGCAACTGTAGTAAAAGTTAAAGCTTCTATTGGAAATTTAGTATAGGATAGAAAGTAGTATATAGAAGTAAGCACCTTGTCGGTGTATTTCTTGATAAAGTAATCATACAGAAATTGTATAGATCGTACTTCCTCCATGCACAAAATACTCATAATGAGCCAGTAGAATATATCAAAGCTACGCTTCTTAAAAATGGATCTATAGTGCAATAAATATTTGTGCAATGTTTGTTTCATTGAATTATTGGAAATACTAATCATATCAGACGCCTCCTAGGTGCTGTTTTTGGTAGAATTAGTATTCCTAGGATTCAGGTGTCTGATTTTGTTATTTTATGGAAATGTTTTTAACTGCATTACTTGTAAAGTGGTGTACTCAATAAAGTATGATAATAATATAAATGACTTTTTTTGAAAACTTTTAGTTTGCATAACATTTTTGTTGCCTAATTTATTGTAGCCTGTGTACCTAACCAAAAAAGTTAATCATTATGACCTATACCCGATTTGCCGGACACACAGGAGTTAGGTATAATAACAACTGTGGAGGGATGAATTATGGCAGACAATGGCAAACGTTACAATGATGATTTTAAGGCAGATGTAATTCGTATGATTAAGGAAAATGGCCGATCGGTAAATAGCGTAGCAAAGGATTTGGGAATCAATTCTCAAACAATCCGAAACTGGCTCGATAGACACAAAACCAGTGAAGATCCAGATAAAGCAAGAATCGCAGAATTAGAAGCAGCTCTTAAAACAGCAAACCGCAGAGTATCAGATCTTGAGGAATCTGTAGAAATACTAAAAAAGGCCACGGCAATTTTCTCAGCACCACACCGGAAGTAACTTTTAGGTTCATCAAGGACCACTGCTCCGTGTTTCCGGTGGAGAAAATGTGCCAACTCTTTGATGTATCACGGAGTGGGTTTTATGAATCGTTAAACAGGCCTGTAAGTGACAGAAAATCATAAAATACTAGAACTGGCTCGATAGAGCCATAAACAAAGCGATGGAATCTATGGCCTGGATAAAATCCTCCGTGATGTTAATGAGAAGATTCCCTGTGGCAGAAACCGACTTTATCGGATATTAAAAGAAAACAAGATACATTCTAAGCGGCCTAAGAAGTATAAAGCGACTACTAACTCTAATCATAAACTGCCTGTTGCAGAAAACTTGCTAAATCAGAATTTTAATGTCTCAAAGCCTTATGAAGTCTGGGTCACTGATATAAGCTATATACCCACCGAAGAAGGCTGGCTTTACCTTGCAATCGTAAAGGATCTGTTTAACAAAGAAATCGTTGGATGGTCTACAGATAAATTCATAACTAAAGAACTTACAATCCATGCCCTAAGGAATGCTCTAAGGAATGCCATAAGGAAACATCGACCACCAAAAGGGCTTATCCATCACTCCGACAGAGGGGTTCAATATTACATTAAAGACTATCAATCCTTACTTAAAAAGCATCATATTGAATGCAGCATGAGTCGTAAGGGCAATTGCTATGATAATGCTTGTGCTGAGACATTTTTCAGTACAATAAAGACAGAATCTATTCATTTAAGAAAGCTTAAAACCCGAAAAGAAGCACGTAATGTGATCTTTGAATATATAGAGATATTTTACAATCGAAAACGCCGCCATGCAGCGCTAGACTATATGACACCAGCAGAATTTACTCGTAAATACAAGCAAAGCCTGGCTGCGTAAGAAATTCTAAGTAAATTGAAGAATGGCTAACTCTAGAGTGTCCAGTTTATCGATAAAGGCTCAATAATTCTTTAAATGGGATCAATTATTTTAATTGACCCCATTTTTTCTTGATTTGTAACTAAGTAATTAAGCCAATAGACTGGGACAATAACCTGTCCCCTTGTCCCTATTGCATTTACACAGAATGCATACTTACATTTGCTAATCAATGTTAATTAATTACATATGTTTTTGGTAATTTACCAGTCTCTGTTACAATAATTCTTACTGTAGCATTTTTAGCAAACTCGGCACTCGCACTACCACTGCTTACAGTTACCCCATTAACAGTAATTGTTCCTGCACTTGCTGTTGGTGTTATCCTAAATTTCTGATTTCCTCCACCAGACCAAGCCACTGTATATGTAAGTTGGGAATTTGAAAAAGCAGGACTCATTGTTCCATGATTAGTAGTCAGACTAGTTAAACCATGTGACGTTTGTTGCACGAAGTTGGCTGTAACCGTAGCGTTTCCTGAAGGCATTGTGAAAGTAGAGGATGCAGAAGAAGCATTAGCAATGGTGCCTGCAGTAATTGCCCAGTTTACAAATTGATACCCCGTATTGGGTGTTGCTGTGATAGGCACAGATGCACCAGCCGCATAAGTTCCTGACCCAGTAGTGGCTGAACCACCTGTTGAATATGATACAGTTAGTGTGTATGTTGATGCATCTACAGTTATCGAATAGTCACGTTCTACACTATTTTCGCCATCTTCCACTGTAATTGTGAATGTAGGTGTGGTACCAACTGAAGTAGGTGTTCCACTTAATACACCACTGTTGTTTAAACTTAGCCAAGATGGTAACCCTGAAGCACTAAATCCATATGATCCAGCTCCTCCTGTAGCAATGATAGTTTGATTGTAGGATGAACCTACTACACCACCTAGTAGGCTTGTAGTACTTATAGTCAGTTCACCTCCACTTGACATTCCATTAATGGTGACTAGACCAGTTGTATTATCATATACAAAGTTATTTGCTGGATTCTGAGTTGTAATCACTTCATCTAGATGTTTACCGACAATATTAAACTCAGCAAGATCATTTGGAAAACTATCTGTATTTAATCGAATTGCACGGGCTATACCTGTTAATATTTGTGCACTCGCTTCATCTACAGTATTTGCTGCTGATATCCTATTGCCGCTAAGTCTTGGTACTGCTATAGCAGCTAAGATGCCAAGAATTGCAATGACTACAATAATTTCCATAAGGGTAAATCCTGCTGATGTCCTTTTTTTATTATTGGTTTTATGAATTATACTTCCCCTCTCCTTTCAGTATGATTTAGAAAAAGAGTTAATCAATATGTCATTATGATTATCTCTTTGTTTTTAAACACTTTCCTTTTTAAAGGTGTAAGGATGATGAAGTGTGGCTTTGATATGGAAACCATAATAAGTTGGTGTCGGGCACTATTTACTCCTTATCTCCTTGTAGAAAAAACTTTATAGTTTTATACTAAATATACCCATTTAAAAAATCAAAACACAAAGAATTTTTATAATAAGAAATATATTGTATTGTAAATAATGAATTTTGAGAATGGAAGCCAATTGCTAGAACTGGCTTCCATTCTTTAATTAATTTTAAATTTATGATTGTAAGCATAGGGTGTCAACAACCCCGTCCCCTTGACACTTACAGAGTTTTCTCTATCAGGTCTAAATTGTTGGATTATATGTAGATGTATGCGACAGTTTAGAACCGTCCCTAAGTCTCAGGTTCCTCTAATTATGGAAGCGTAACAATTCCGTCATGAGAAATTGTTACAGTAAGAGCCGCAGTACCCTGAAGCGCTTTCTGAGCAACAAGAGGATACACATCATCGGCAGCAGCGAAGTTAGTAACATCAGCATCTGCTGTTGTAACTGCTCCGTCTGTTGCTATTGAAAACGCTCCAGACTGACCAGTCGCTATATTTACCTTTCCTTCCGCCATAGATGTAACTATAGCATTCCCAACAAGGGCCGCATATTGCTTATCTGCACCTGTTTTAGCTTTATCTGTGAATCCAATAAATCTTGGAACTGCAATAGCTGCAATAATACCTAAGATTGCAATAACCACAATCAGTTCAATTAGAGTGAAGCCTTTTCTGTTGTTCATTCTTTTTGTAAACATTTTAATCATAAATTTCTCCTCCTTGTTTTTTCATTTTCTTTTTCTCTATGTATCCCCTGTATTCTCTTTTTTCCTTTTGTTCATCACCCCCCGAACAAAACTTCTATTCAAATAATTATATATTATTAAGGATAAAAGGATGTCTAGCTAAATGCGATCATCTGCATTAACTGAATTCTATTTATCCATGAAACCTTTCTTATTGTACTGTCTTGAGCATATCAAACATAGGCAGTACCATTGCGATGACGATGAAACCAATTAAACCGCCCATTACCAAAATCATTATCGGTTCAAATAGAGTGATCATCTTCTGTAGAGCCGTCTCTACCTCATCATCATAGAAGTTGGCTGTTTTATCTAGGATATCATCCAAAGTACCGGACTCTTCGCCGATATGTATCATGTTGTCCACCATGGGTGGAAAGATTCCCAGTCGTTTAATGGGAGGTGCTAAAGCAACCCCTCGTCGAACCTCTTCCCGTACCTTCATGATCCCATCGGCAGCTACTTTATTGCCCACCACATTGGCCACGTTCTCCATTGCTTGGAGGAGTGGAATACCACTGGTCATCAAAGTGGATAAGGTTCTGGTAAAGCGAGCTGTGATGATCTTTTGATTTAGACTGCCTACCACCGGAAGTTTAAGCTTTAATTTGTCAAATTTCAGCCTTCCGCTTGGTGTTAGTATGTATCGTTTGATGCCATAAATCAAAGCAAATATCCCTAATAGAAACAGATACCAATAGTTCTGTAGCAGTTCGCTAAACTTCATTAGGATTCTGGTAGGTAGTGGTAAAGGAACCCCACTTCCTTGGAACATCCCGATGAAGGTGGGCATAACGAAGGTTAATAGAAAAACGACTACAGCTACAGCAACCACACTAAGGATGATGGGGTAGACCATGGCTCCCTTGATTTTGTTGTTGATTTTGGTTTCCTTCTCATAGTGGATGGCCATTCGCTCTAAGATCGTATCAATAGAGCCGCTGGCTTCTCCTGCCTCGATCATGTGGATCAGGAGCTCGGGAAATACATCCATGTGCTTTTTTAGAGATTCTGAGAAGGTTGAGCCTTTTTGTACATTTTCGTAAACTTCTCCAAAAACCTGCTTCATTTTTTTTTGTTCTGTTTGCATCCGCAGGATTTCAAGACAGTTGATGATCGGTACCCCTGCATTGAGCATGGCATAGGTCTGACGACAGAATACAGCGATATCTTTGACTTTAACGTCGCCAAAGAGTTTTACCTCTCGCATTTGGCTATTGACTTCCTCTTGGATCATGACGGGGTAGCTGTTGTTGCCCCGGAGCATTTGGATGACTTCATTTCTAGAGTTGGCGGTAAAGGTGCCTTGGAGGCTTTGGCCATTGACGCCGATGGCTTTGTATTTGTATATAGGCATTTGGTCACCTCGGTTCTGTTGGAATTTTGTATTTTCGGTCGGGCGCGGAGACCCGACCCTACGGAGAAAAATGCGTTTTTATGCGGGCTGACACATAGGTCAGTCCCTACGATGAAAAAACATTTTTAGT
>CALECF010000202.1 GCA_937948705.1 uncultured Anaerosolibacter sp.
TCTTTCGAGGATTCCTTTGTAACATGCTCTGAAGTATCCGTAACTTCCACGCTGGTACGCTTTGTACCAAACTCAATGGTAATGCGATCTCCAGCTTTTACCTCTGTTCCTGCCTTTGCCACCTGATCATTGATTCGTATGCGCCCTTGATCACAGGCTTCTTTGGCGATGGTTCTTCTTTTAATCAATCTTGAATTCTTTAAAAATTTATCTAATCTCACTGTGATTATCCTCCATCCATAAAGTGAAACAAAAAAAGCAGCCTAAGCTGCCTTTTCTACTAAGCGTTTACCATATCCTTAAGGGCTTTTCCAGCTTTAAAAACAGGAGCTTTAGAAGCTGGAATTTCAATTACTTGCTCAGGATTTCTTGGGTTTCTTCCTTGTCTTTCTTTTCTTTCTCTTACATCAAAAGTACCAAATCCAACTAATTGAACCTTATCATTTTTTGCAAGAGCCTCTTCTACACTTTTCATGAATGAATTTAATGCAGTTTCTGCATCCTTCTTCGTAAGACCTGATTTTTCTGCCATGCTCGCAACTAATTCAGCTTTATTCACAAATATACCTCCTCATCTTTTTTAATACGTATTAGCATATTCTACCTTTTGTTGCAAATTCCTTCTTTTTACTTGTATTTTTTATCATTTTTTTTATTTTTATGTATTTTTGCCAAATTCCACAACTGATCCATCTCTTCTAAAGACATATCCTCCAGTTGCTTGTCCATCATTTTTGCATGTTCTTCCATAAATGCAAACCGCTGAATAAACTTTTCATTGGTCTGATTTAACGCCAACTCAGGCTCCACCTTTAAAAAACGGGCCATATTTACGATGGCGAAAAGCAAGTCCCCTAGCTCCTCTGTTATTTCATCTGTTCGATCTGTCTTATATACTTCCAACAGCTCTGCCAATTCTTCTCTTACCTTTTCAAGGGCTCCGTCCACACAATCCCAGTCAAAACCAATCGTAGCGGCTTTCTTTTGAATTTTATAACTTCTCATAAGTGCAGGCAATGGCTTAGGAATGCGTTGCATAGATTCCGTATGGGTTTTTACATCCTTTTCTTTTCGTTTCATCTCCTCCCATCGTTGTAAAGCCCCTGCATCCGTAGTCTCCTTGCTTTCTCCAAATACATGAGGATGCCTGTAGATCAGCTTTCTGCTAATACCCGCAATCACATCTTGAATATCGAAATATCCTTCTTCTGACGCAATTTGGGCGTGAAATATGATTTGTAACAGCAGATCACCCAATTCTTCTACAAGTAACTCCATATCGTCGCATTCAAGGGCCTCTAGCACTTCATAAGCTTCTTCTAGTAGATAAGGCCTTAGACTTCCATGGGTTTGCTTTAAATCCCAGGGACAGCCTTCCTTGCTTCTTAGTTTTGCCATTATTTCTAAAAGATTATTCATATTATAGTATTTTTCCCATTTCTCGTCAACTTTAGGGAGGTATATACTGGTTAAATAATCCACCCACTCCACACGATCCAACTCATATAGTAGAATCCATTCAACCCTTTCAATTCCTGGTATTCCAGCCCCTTTGATAACACAAACAGGATACTGATCTGGATAATGGGTCATTAGGCTTAATTTTATTTCAGATGCCACTGCTTGATTATAGACTTGTGTCACGATGACATCCATATTTTGATCTGGTCTTTGGCTCTTTAGCTGAAGTCCATCTATGATTTGTAGACCTTCATTGGGATCCTTTTTCAACACTTGAAAAATCGCTTCAATAAAACTCATACTTGGTACAAATTCTATACTATAACCATCCCTTTCAGCTCTTTCCAACAGTCTTTGGACAGTATGCTCTGCCACAAAAGGGCTCCCAGGTACTGCATAAACCACATCTTCCTTTTGTAGACGTTCTATTATATGATCGGCGATGGCATCATACACCTCATCAAAGCTATCTTTTTGTTCGTAATAATGATCAAGACTTTCCATGGAAATACCTTGATTGGTTAAGTAATCTACCACTGGATGTTTTTGGGTCCTCAGTAGGATTTTTTTACTTTCTTTCATTTTTTCTATGGCACCAAGGGTTAGAGACGCCTTACTTCCTGGTCCTAGGCCAATGACAGTAAGCATATGCCTCATATCTATCCACCTGCTTTCAACATATGTTTGACTTTAAACCATATTATTTCCTTATCAATCCTAAAATACGCAATGCTTTTGCTATTCTCTTCCCACCCGGCAATATTTCAAAATCTTCTTCCGTAATACCACCTGTTGTGAGCAGCATGAGTCCATAGATTAAGACTCCTACTCCAATGGCTAACACCGTCGTCAATCGATTACCTAAAATCGGAAGTAATTGATTATACACAACCAATACAGAAACGCCCATGGCAGCCACGGCAATCAAAGGTTTTATGACGAATTGAACTACATTAAAAGGTGTATGGGTAATACGCCTTACAGCTAAGAAATTCAACAAGGCGGTCACAGCATAGGTAACAACGGTCCCTATGGCGGCACCTTTTACATTTATTGCATAAATTCCAGTGAGGGTATAGGTTAGAATAATCTTGAATATTGATCCAATGGCCAAGTTGATTACAGGTATGCTAGGTCTTCCTAGGCCCTGGAGGATACCCGTAAAGGTTTGCACCAAAGTAAGGAATACCAGCCCTATGGCAAGGATGGCCAAAGGACCTGACGCATTTACAGCACTTTCTATCTGCATCGGATAAAGGAGCATCATAATTGGCTTCGATAGGATACCCAACCCCACAGCTGCAGGAAGACCGATTAATAGCGTTGCCCGAGTACCCGTTTGAATGACATTGTGTATCCCTTTTTCATCCCTTCGCTGGCTGGCATCAGAGATGGCTGGTACCATACTCATGGCTAGGGCCACCGTTAGCACTTGAGGCAGATTAATCAAAGTGAGCGCCATCCCTGTCAATTGCCCATAGAGGCTGTTTGCCTCTTGATAGGAGAATCCTACATCTTGGAGTCTTCTCATAACAATCGCTACGTCAATCATGTTCATCACAGGCATGATGGCAGCTCCAATGGTAATAGGAATCGCAATCCGGAGAAGCTTTGAAATGATTGCACTCGACGGCTCCTGCTGGGGATGAAGACTACTCTGTATCTCCTTCATAATGCCACTTCTTCTTTTAAAATAAATATACACAATAATCAATGTACCTGTAATTGCACCTGCAGCCGCACCAAAGACAGCTCCTGCTGAGGCAATTTCAGGCCCTCTATCTAGTAAAAATATAGCTAATCCTAATCCCACAATGACCCTCCCAAATTGCTCAATCACTTGGGAAATTGCTGTAGGTGTCATATCCTGCATACCTTGAAAATAACCTCTATAAGCCGCCATCACTGGCACAAAAAGCAGTGCCGGTACCACGGCAAGCATGGAATAATACGCGTTGGGATTCTTTATTAAATCCACAATCGTTCTGGCGCCAAAAAATACAATGGCAGAGGTGATAATTCCCGTAACAAACAATAACACAAAAGACACCTTAAATACCCGATGGGCCCCATAACGATCCCCTATGGCTTTTCGTTCTGCCACTAGCTTTGAAATGGCCGTAGGAATCCCTGCTGTGGATATGGTCAGCAAGAGCACATAAATTGGGTAGGATGCTTGATAATATCCTAAGCCTGTATCTCCAATAATATTTCCCAAGGGAATTCTGAAGAATGCTCCAAGTATTTTTACAATAATTCCTGCTATACCCAGGATGGCTGCCCCTTTTAAGAATGATTTACTGCTCATGATTCTCCTCCAATTCTTCTCTCCCTTTAATGAGAATGTTTTAAAAATGCCTTGCCTTCATCATGATGCGATTCCTTCCTTAGAACAAATCTATTATACCAAAAATGCTGAGGATTTGTTATAGTTTATTCTCATATCAAAGCTCTATTCACAATAATCTTTCTACATAAATCCTATGCTATAAAAAAAAGCAGCAGTAAATTCTGCTACTTTAGCTCATATGTAAGTATGATACCTATCTTCTTATTGCTCCATTTGCTTACCAAGGAAATTGGCGGCAGTTTCTGCTATTTTTGATTCCAAATCTCCCATAGGTTTGTTGGCGTCCTTTGATAATAAAATCACTGCTCCGATTGAATCTCCCTGGGTGATGATTGGAACAATCACTTGGGATGTATACCGCTTCTCATCGCCCTCATCCGCTGCCAATGCGTGGGTTTTTTCCTTTTCATTAATGATAATATTCTTCTTTTCCTCCATAACCTTTTCCAATGTTTTGCTTACCCTTTTTTCTAAATACTCCTTTTTAGATCCACCTGCCACAGCAATGATGGTATCTCGATCCGTAATAACGGCAGTGTGACCTAGAGCATCGTAGAGGGACTCAGAATATTCATTTGCAAATTCTGTCAATTCTCCTATGGGTGAGTATTTTTTTAAAATGACTTCCCCTTCTCTATCAGTAAAAATCTCTAATGGGTCTCCTTCTCTTATTCGAAGCGTTCGCCGTATTTCCTTCGGAATCACAACTCTACCTAAATCGTCAATTCGTCTAACTATGCCTGTTGCTTTCAATTGCGTTCCCTCCTACTATACTTATTATGAATTGGTCATTGTACACTTATTATTTTACTCAGGTGTGTTTTTTATACATCAATGGTAATTTTTCTAAACCTATGACAATAGTTAGGAATATTGATTTTACAACAATCAATATTCTATTATAATTATAAAATTCAATCGATTAAATATTTTTAAATTCCTTAGCTGCCTAAAATTATAATTTCGGGAGCATTCGTATTTCATTTTTATAACAAAATAGAGGCACTATAAGTGCCTCTATCTTGTTATTTTATATTTTCTAGATTTTTTTCAATCTTCTTTTCTTTCTTCAACGCCTCAATTTTCTCATTGATTCCATCTTCAATCATCTTTCTTTTAATCTCTTCCTTTACAGTATCAAAAGGTTTTTCCTCAACCTTCTTATCCATTACTTTGATGATATGATACCCAAAACTTGTCTTTACTATTTCACTGGTTTCACCTGGTTGCAACGCGAAGGCTGTTTCTTCAAATTCAGGCACCATGTCTCCCTTTTCAAAGTATCCTAAATCTCCACCGGACTTCGCAGCTCCGGGCTCCTGTGAAAATTCCATAGCCAGTTTTGTGAAATCTTCTCCAGCCTTTACCCGCTTTAGCACTTCCTTTGCCGTTTCTTCTGCCTTTTTCACTTGATCTGCCGGCAGAGGTTTTCTCTCAGCATCTACTGTTGACAATAGGATATGAGACGCTTTTACTTGAACATCCTTATAAGCATCAATATTCTTATGATAGTAGTCTTCTAGCTTTTTATCATCTAACCCTAGATCCTGCTCTGCTTCTTCTCTAAACTTCTTAACGTATAGCTCCGTTTTAATTTGTTCCTTGATGAAATTTTCATCAATCTTGTTCTCTTCAAAGAACTTTTTGATGTCGGCCTGTTGTTCTGTTTTTGCCTTATAGTCTCCATATTGCTTTTCAATTTCTGCAGTATCTATTTCTACCTTATTCTTTTCCATATATTGAATGATCACCTCATCACTGATCATTTTGTCCAAAACATTTTCTTGTACTGCTTGAAGGAAAGTCTTCCCACCTACATCTATACTCCAAATTTCCGTACCATAAACACCCTCATAGTTCTTCTTAAAAATAATCAGGTTTTTATTATACTTCTCTTGACCAATCACTTTCCCATCTACCTTTGCCACTGCTTTTCCATCGCCTCCGGTACCACTTTGACATCCCGATACAACCAGTGCTACAATCATTAGAAAAATAAGTATGACAACCCTTGCTTTATTTCTCATGCAATTTACACATCCTCTCCCATTACTTCCTTTGTTTTTTCCTAACCTTAATTATATATGAAATCAATTCTTGTGAAAACCACTAATTTTTTCTAGAAATTCCCTAATCTCCTTTAATTTACCTTCCTGAGAGCTATATTTAAGACGAATAAAGGGTGTTACACTGCCATGGACCTGGATTCTGTCTTTATAAGTATCCATGATCCCTGCAATCATTTTCGGATGAATTCTTCCGCCGTCATCAAATTGGAATTTGGCAAAAGCATCTCCTTCGATAATGGATATTATCCCCAACTCCTGGGCCATAGATTTTATATAAGAGATAGCGATAAGGTTTGTAACAGACTCTGGAGCTTCTCCAAACCGATCTTCAATTTCTTCCTCGATATCATCGGCATCCTGCTTTCCTCTTAGGGAAGCAATTTTTTTATATATTTCTAACTTATGGTTTTCATTGGTGATATATCGCTCTGGTATAAAGGCATTTACACTAATTTCAATGGTTGTTTCTACCGCCTTCACAACCTCTTCACCCTTCATTTCCCGCACGGTATCCTCAAGGAGTTTGCAGTACAAGTCATAACCTATGGCGGCCATATGTCCATGCTGTTCCCCACCAATCAAGTTCCCAGCACCCCTAATCTCCAAGTCTCGCATGGCAATCTTGAATCCAGAACCAAACTCTGTAAACTCCTTAATGGCCTTTAGTCTCTTCTCCGCCACTTCTGTCAGTACTTTATCCTTCTGATAGGTTAGATAAGCATAGGCAAACCGATTTGTCCTTCCTACTCTTCCCCGCAGCTGATACAATTGGGACAATCCCATTTTATCAGCATCATGGATAATAATGGTATTCACATTGGAGATATCTAGTCCTGTTTCAATGATGGTCGTACACACCAGAACATCAAACTCCCCATTCATAAAATCAATCATGACATTCTCTAAGTCACGCTCGCTCATCTGTCCATGGCCCACAGCAATCCTTGCCTCTGGTAGTAACTTTCGAAGCTTATTCGCCATTTGCTGGATTCCCTTTATACGATTGAAAACAAAATACACTTGCCCCCCTCGGTGGATTTCCCGAATAATTGCCTCCCGAATGATCTCATCATTATGCTCCATCACATAGGTCTGTATTGGATATCTTTCTTCCGGAGGATCTTCAATGGTACTCATATCCCTCAGCCCTATCAATGACATGTGAAGGGTTCTAGGAATTGGCGTTGCCGTTAATGTAAGGACATCTACATGCTTTTTTAACTGCTTTAGGGCTTCCTTATGCTTTACACCAAATCGCTGCTCTTCATCTATAATTAACAATCCTATATCCTTAAACTTCACATCCTTTGATATGAGGCGATGGGTGCCCACCACAATATCTAGATTCCCCTGCCTTAGCTTCTCGATGATTTCATCTTGCTGACCATCTGTACGAAACCTACTTAGCATGTCAATAGAAATTGGAAAATCTGAAAATCTCTGAACCAGCGTATTATAGTGTTGCTGGGCCAATATAGTAGTAGGCACTAGGATGGCAGCCTGCTTTCCCTCCATGACACATTTGAAAGCAGCTCGAATGGCTACCTCTGTCTTTCCATACCCCACATCACCACAGAGTAAGCGATCCATAGGGAGGGTTGCCTCCATATCCTTTTTGATCTCACTAATACATTTCAACTGATCAGGCGTTTCCTCATAGGGAAATGCGTCTTCAAACTGACCCTGCCACGGGGTATCCTGTGAAAATGCATGACCCTTGGTCATCTGCCGCTCAGCGTATAGGGCCAATAAATCCTTGGCCATATCCTCAATGGCTCCCTTTACCTTAGCTTTCGCCTTTTTCCATTCTACCCCGCCCAGCTTGTTGAGCTTAGGTGATGCCCCCTCAGACCCGATATATTTTTGTACCATATCCATTTGTTCAATGGGTACATATAGAGACCCGCCATCGGAGTATGTTATATGAAGATAGTCCTTTTTCGCCCCTTGAACCTTCAACTGTTCAATACCAATATATTTTCCAATGCCGTGATTCTCATGAACCACGTAGTCTCCTAGATTTAAATCCATAAAGGACTTAATAGGCCGTGCATCCTTCTTTTTTGAAGGCGTTTTTTTTCTTTTCACAGTACCAAAAATTTCTTGTTCTGTGATGACCAAAAACTTATTTCCATGGTATTCAAAGCCCTTGGTAAGACTTCCTTGAACAATAAAGGTCTGTCCCGAAAAAATTGTATGGTGTCCATCCTCAATCCGAATTGTTTCTACCTGCTGATTCCGCAATGTATCTTCTAAGTATTTCCCCCGTTCCATAGATCCACAGAGAAGAATGGTCTTATATCCCTTATACTTCCACCGCTTCACCTCTTCGATAAAAATATCCATTTTCCCGTGAAAGGACTGGGCCATTCTAGAAGAAAAGTTGATAATATGTTTCGGTGGAAAATCTGGATTATTTTTTGATAAACTAGTTAGAGTAAATACCTGCCTACGCTGCAGCATGGTAAGTACCTCATCATATTGATATAAAAGACTCGCCTGACCTATAAGGACCTCTCCCTTTTCCAGCTTATCTTTATAAATCTCTTCGAATTCTTTATAAACGAGTTCAGCCTTTTCACGGACCCTTGACGGTTCATCCACAAAAACCACAGCATCCTTTGCGAAATAATCCACAAAAGAAAGGGTATTCTCATAGAAGTAGGTAAGATAGTTTTCCCACCCTTTACCCATATGGCTGTTCTCGATTTCCTCTATGGCCCTAGATATACTTTCCTCTAGGTGCGCCTTGATGGTACCTTTTATCTTTTTAGGCAGATGCTTTCGCTCTTCTTGTAAACGCTGAATCGCTGCTGTTTTCCTTACTTCATCAACAATCATTTCCTGAGCTGGTCCAACAAATACTGATTTCACCTTGTCAATCGATAACTGACTTTCCAAATCAAAGCTGCGTATGGAGTCTACCTCATCATCAAACAATTCGATTCGATAGGGTACATCTGAAGATACAGGAAAGAAATCAATAATGCCTCCTCGTATGGCAAACTGACCCTTGGCCTCCACGATATCCATACGCTCATAGCCCAATATCAAAAAGTTCTTAATCACATTCTCCAACACAATGGTTTCTCCAAAATCAATAGCAAAAGAATATTTCTCGAATATACCCCTAGGCATTAGGTGGGTTAATAAACTCTCCACAGAAGCAACGACCACACAGGGTTGGTGTTCCCCGACTTCTACCATTACCCGAATCCGTTCTTCGGCTGTCTGATGGCTGGATGCATCTATATGATAAAGCATTACCTCTTTAGAAGGATATAGATATGCCCTCTTTTCTAGGAAGCACATCAAATCATCATAAATCTTTCTTGCCTGGAGTTGATTATAGGTCAAAATAAGACATTGCCTATTTTCAATTTGGCTTAGAGTTGAAACAACATGGGCAATCTGCGCATCTACCAAACCATGAACAGCCGATGGATTTAGCCCGTTCTCTAGACTATACCGTAATGCCTCAAATTCTTTTAAATTTTTTAATCCCTCTATAAAAATATGTTCAGCCAATCTATCTTCACCTCTCCATCCGCTACAATACCATTAGCCCAGGTTCTTCAAACCTGGGCATAGTCTAATTATTTTTTTATTCGCTTAACCATTGAACTTGTTCATAGCTGCATCGACACCTTCTGCAACTATGGTTTCCACCGCCTTTGCTGCATTTCCAATGGTTATGTCCATTTCCTCGCGATCTTCCTTTGCAAATTTGCCCAGAACGTGGCTTGACAAGTCTCCCTTTTGAGGTTTCCCTACACCAATTCTCACCCTTGGAAACTGATCACTCTGGATCTCATAGATAATAGACCGCATGCCATTATGGGTACCTGCGCTCCCTTTACTGCGAATTCTCAATTTACCAGGATCTACATCAATGTCATCATAAATGACGATGAGCTGCTCAGGATTTAACTTATAAAAGTTCTGTATCTCTAATACAGTCTGTCCACTGAGGTTCATATAGGTTTGGGGTTTGACGAGAAGCGCCTTTTGATTAGCAATCATTCCTTCTCCAATCAGTCCCTTAAACTTTACTTTATTCAAAGGAATACTATGCTTTTCTGATAGATAATCTATGACGTCAAAGCCTACGTTATGCCTTGTTCCAGCATATTGCTTCCCTGGGTTTCCTAGTCCAATGATGACAAACATCTATTACACCCTTTCTCTATATACAATCCTTCACTATTATACCACACTTAGGATAAATTCATAATAACAAAAGTATGCAATATGGCTGTAGGGTGTGGACCTATGTGTCCACCCCATGGTATTTACACACTCTTTTTCGGGCAGGCCTATGGGTCTTCCCCTACCAACCTCAGCCTTAACCTCAACCTAAAAAACAGCCGAGTTTTCTCGGCTGTTTTTATTATATCTTGAATTTACTTAACTCATTACTCAACTGAGCTGCAAGCCCATTGAGCTTGTCCGCCGCGCTTGCTACCTCTTCCACTGCAGAAGTCTGCTGTTGCATGGATGCACTCACTTCTTCCGATGCAGCCGCAGTTTCTTCTGACACAGCTGAAATATTCTCAATGGCAGCCACGATATTTTGGCCGTCGCTATTCATCTCAGCTGCATATTGATTAATCACTTCAATCTTATGTCCAATGACATCTATGGATTTTGATATTGCCTCGAAGGATTTATTTACATTTCCCACAGCCTGTCCTTGTTCCTTGCTTCTTTCCTTTACTTCTTCCATAATACCCACTGTAGATTTGGTATGACTTTGTATGCTTAATACAATTCCTTTGATCTCCTGGGCTGATTTACCAGATTGCTCTGCCAGCTTACGGATTTCATCAGCGACTACGGCAAAGCCCCTACCCGCATCCCCAGCTCGGGCAGCTTCGATGGCTGCATTCAATGCCAGAAGGTTTGTCTGCTCCGCAATGCTGCTAATGGTATCTAGGATACTTCCAATATGCTGAGACTCGTTGTCCAACTCCGTAACTGCTTCCACAATACGCTGGGTTGCTTGGTTGTTCAATTTTGTCTTGTCCTTTAATACATCAACCGATTGTACGCCCTCCACATTGGCATCCATTACTTGACTGGATACTTTCATCATTTCGTCTGTACCTGTTGCTAACTTTCCAAACTTATCTGCCAAATTAGCTACTAGGATCGATCCCTTTTCTGCCTCAGAGGCTTGCTCTGTGGCACCTTTTGCGATTTCTTCAATGGTTCTTGATACTTCCTCTGCAGAAGCACTGGTTTCTTCTGAAGTTGCCGCCAATGTTTCCGCCGCCTCTGTGACTTCAAAGGATACCTGTCTTACCTGAGTGACCAGCCCCTTTAAACCTTGAGCCATGACATTAAAACTGTTGGCTACCATTTCTACTTCATCTTTGGTCTTCACTTGACAGCGAACTGTAAAGTCTCCATCCTTCATCTTCTCCATATCTTTCGCCAATATGCCGAGAGGTTTTGCAATACTATTGGCAATTAACAAGGATATCACCGTGGCTACGGCCAAAGCCAAAATACCTATCATTAAACTAGAATATAGAAGAGATGTATATTGACCTGAGATTTCCTTTATGTACATATTGGCCAATATTCGCCAACCTACCCTATCCATTGTGGTAAACACACCAAACTTTTCCTCATTTACCCCATTTTCTTCAAATTTATAATCTATTGTACCTGTCTTTTCTTTACCAATCGCTTCTGCAATTACAGGCACTGGCATTGATTTTCCAACTAATTCTTGGTTCGGATGGGTCATCAGGTTCCCAGCCTTATCGACAATCACAACATATCCTGCCTGCCCAATTTTGATACTATTAATGAGAGAGGCTAGTTGTTCAAGAGAGATATCTAGCGCCATAACTCCAACAAATGTATTATTGTTTCTGCTGTCATATACTGGTTTTGCAACAGATACAATTACTTTTCCAGTGCCCACATCCACATAGGGATCTGTCCAAGCGATGCCATTCTTTGCCAATGCGTCTTGATACCATGGCCTAGATGTCGGGTCATAGTCCGCTGGCAATTCTGTCTCAGGATACAAGAACATCTGCTTATCATGGGTACCAATATAGACATTCAGCACGTCGGGATGAGTCTTGGCAAAATTTTCAAAGCCTGACATCATCCATTGAGCAGAATCAGCATAGGACAATACCTGCTCCACATTGGCATCTTGCGATAGTAAGTCTAGGTTCTCTTCGAGCCCCTTAAGATATAAGTCTGTGGAATGATTCACTTCATTGACTAGGGATTCTGTGCTGCTTTTTAGGTTTCCTTTCATTAAATCAACAGATTCGAAAAATGTGGTGATTCCTAACGCGGTCATGGGCAGTGCAATCAGTAGTATAAAGCTGATCATCAGTTTAAATCGAATTCCTCTTTTCATACGTGAGCCCCCTCTGTAATATAAAAGTAAAATGCCTATAACATATTTCGACATAATTCATTATTTTTATTATATGTAAATTATGTAAATAATGAAATAAGTTATAAGTTTAACAGCAAAAAAAGATAAAGATGGGTTTCCCCACCTTTTCTAGTCAAACAACTTGCTTACAGACAAGTTCTCGTAAATTCTTCGAATAGCCTCTGCGAAAACAGGTGCCACAGACAAGTTCACAATATTCTTCAACTTTTTCTCCTCTGGCAATGGA
>CALECF010000203.1 GCA_937948705.1 uncultured Anaerosolibacter sp.
TTTTAGGGTCTTTGGAGCTATTAAACAAAGTATATACTAGCTTTGGCCCATGATCCTCAAAGAATGTTGCCCGGGCTTTATCCTGTCCAATGACGCCCGCGGTACTTGGAAACTTTGCTTCGTCATTCCACATGCATCGAAGAGATTGAATCGATCCCGTCTTCCTATCCAGTTCGATGCTAATAGCATCCTCTCCATAGCTGATTCCATTCACGATTCTAGGAAAATGATAATAGTAATATCGCTGCTCTACCTCTTTCCCATTAAAAAAATTGGGATATTTTATATGCATTTGCTCCGTCTTAATCTCCTTTATCTTCTGGGGGAAAAACTCCGATATGCTTTCTATCGCCTTATCATATCCCTCTTCCCAAGTAAGCTTAGGCTCAAACTTTTCTTCCATATTGGCCCAATTGTGACTGGCAATGGTGATCATTTCTCCTGTAAGGGCGTTGATATTGATCTGTCCCATATCATTAAAACGGCTACCCCCTTCTTTTTTTACAAACTGACCCGACCAAGCTTTCTTGCCCGATGATTCCCAATAATTTTCATTTTCAAGGTAGCGTAAATTTTCTAGTTCATAGCCTTCGCCAAATATGTTCTTGATATGGTCTTTCATGATTTGAGATGCCTGTTTCTCATCGATCTCTTTGGCGGGGGTTTCTATCTTCTTCCCATTCTTGAAGATCTCTTCCTTCTGTTTTTCAGTGATATTCTTCTCAATTCTATTTTCTTGAACCCTTCCACTCCAGTCTAACATCTTTCCCTCTTTGGCATCCAATTGATCCCCCAGGGTAAATGTAGGACTATATACCAGCTTGATGGTCTTTATTCCCCTGTCATAATCATAGGGTTCTGTTCGATAGGGTATATAGTTTAGTTCCATTTTTATTTCTTTTTCAAATAAAGTTTTGGCCTTTTCTTCACCAATAACATCCTTCACCGCTGGAAATGTTAAACCTTCTTTCCATCGATGACTAAAACCACTAATCTTCCCTCTGATACCGTCTACATCTATGGATATATAATTTGGTTCAAAGGCCAATCCGTTGACCATTTGCACATATCTGAACTGATAATTCGTAGAGTAGTACCTTTTGGGACCATAACTGAGGGCACCATCACCCACCAATTTTACCTGCTTGTATATTTCAGGATGAAACTTCTGAACAAATTCATCCGCCATCTTTTTCCCTTGTTCTTCTGTAATTTTTGCAATGGTTGCCCTTTCCTGACTATGAATGTACTCTTGACTTGAAAGATTGAGTACCTTTCCATCCCTACCATCTACAGATCCATTGATATGAAAACTCTTGGTATTGTCGTTATAATCCCACCCGATTTCCCAAACAGAATTTTGAGGATTTTCATAATCCTGTCTTAGCTCGATTCTTGTGGTGAATTTTTTTTCATCTACGTCTACATCCAAATAAGCCTTCAATTGCTTCATAAGGATTTCCTTCGCCTGATCCTTTGAGACCTTCACATTCTTTTCACTGACCCCTGCATTTCCTTCCTCTGCAAATGCTGGAATCATCATTCCCCATACCAACATCAGTGCGAGCACCATACTTAGAATTTTTTTCATTGTTTACCCATTCCCCCATTCCCTTTTATGGACTTATCCCCCATCTACAAGATATGTCCTCTTCCAAAATCTACCTTTCTATTCTACCATATTTTTCCTTATATTATGAATGATTGGCTATTTTGTAATCCTAATGTAATATATCCTTGCGAAACACAGGGGCGTCATACCCGGGCGGGAAAACCCCGTTCCTAGCAATGTGTATAGCATTTCGTAGGGTGTGTCCACCCGTTGATTCTTGTACCCTTTCTTCGGGCTATTCCGCTTTCGTAGGGGCGATCATTGATCGCCCGATATCTGTCAATACGGGCGAACACTGTTCGCCCCTACAAACTAACCCGCTATCTTAAAATGCCCACATAGAACGATAGAACCGCCTCAAAAACAAATATAGGGGAGACTTTCGTCTCCCCTACCTAGTTAATGCCTAACGATTCACATGTCCTAATGCTTTATAGATCATATCAGCAGTTTCTGCCATCGTTGCTTGATCACCTGGTCTAAAGCTTCCATTGCCATCCACAATTTTTAATCCTTGGGCAATGGCAACATAACCTAGCAACTCTGGTTTGATGCTGCCCTTATCTTTAAAGGAGATCTGGAATATATCACTGGCTTTGGCCAATGCATCGTACCGCAGCATTTTCACCAGCATCACTGCCAATTCCTCACGTTTGATCACTTCGCTGCCGTTAAACTTACCTTCTTTGTTTTCAATAATTCCATGTCTCATGGCCATGTAGATGAATCGTAAATCTCCATCATCCTCTTGGACATCAGAGTATTTTAATTCTTGAGCTGCTTCCTTCATCGGATAGTAATGATCCATTCCCCTAGACATAACCAGCATCTTCACGGCTTCTAATCTAGAAATTCCTTGATCCGGGCTGAAGGTGCTCTTATCAATAATCCCCTGTTGGGCAAGGATTTTTGCTTCCTTCTCTACCCAGTGTCCCTTGATCTTTTCACTAAAGTCACCCTGGGAGATCTCAGGCATTGTTTTTCCATTGTAATCAATGAATTTTCCATTCACCGCATCGATCAAATTGTACTGAGGTTTTAAAGACATAAGCCTATAAGTTAATTTCGTATCAAATTTTGGATTTTGATAATCATTGTTTGTATTATATCTAAGATATGCTAGTTCTACTTCATTGATCCCAAAAAACTTATCCTTGGCTGCCTCTAAAGAAATCACTTTATCCTTAACTGGGAAGTTTAGACCCTCGTTCCATCTTGCATTATAGTTTTGGAGCTTCCCTGTTTTTGTATTGAAGCTTACATTGATCTGATTGTCTTCATAGAGTATGCCATTTACCTTTCTGGTAAAGTTGAAGTAATACTCCATTGGAGGGATTTCTTTTCCATCAATCATTTCATTGTATTTAATAAAAACCTGTTCTGTTTTAACCTGATCAATTTTGTCAGGCTGATACTTTTTCACCACATCGATGGCCTTATTATATGCTTGTTCCCATGTTAGCACCGGTTCAAAAGGCTGACCATAGATCATATCATTCTGCCAATTAGAGAATGCCAATACTTCCTCTGTCAAAGCATCAATCATTACCCTGCCATTGTGCATCGGCATGATTGCCATCTTTGCATCGGCCTTCCCATCCACCTTATTTTCTACCGTAAAATCAATATTCCATGCTTTTCTTCCAGCTGCCTCCCAATAACCATCGCCTTCCACATAACTGATGTTATTGATTTTGGCTTCACCTTGTACTTCATTCTTTAAGATTGCCAAAGCAAGTTCCTTGGCTCTTTCTTGGGTAATGGTCTGGGCCTTTTTTACAATAGGCTTGGCACTCTTCTTAACTTCTGCGATTTGCTTCTCTGTTAAGCCAGCTGCTTGAACCTGCTGATCTTGCTCCTTCCCATTCCAACCTATCATTTTTCCTGTTTTTGCATCCAGGATGTTCGCAAAGTCATACCCAGGTCTATAGGCTAGTTTTAAAGACTTTGGAATAGGTTGATAATTAAATTCATCACGAACTGGTAGATACATTAATTCCATTTTTGTCTTATCTCTGAGAATCTTACTTGCCTCTGCCATGGTAATGACCCCTGACATGGTCGGTAATTGTAATTCATCCTCCCAGCGATAGCCAAAGTTTCTTACATCTCCTGTAGCACCGTCGATCCCTACGTTAATATAGTTTGCCTCATATTTCGCACCATCTACCACCCTCTGATAATTGAAATGATAGAAAACTGGATTTGGATTTCCATAAGGTATTGGACCATGATCCTCATACATAGGCATCATCTTTGTTTGCTGTACATAACCTGGAAGGATCTTTTCAATAAATGCTTCTGCTTTTTCTTGGGCCTCTTCCCTGGTGATGAGGGTCTTCTTTGGTGTTTGATCTCCGTATTTTCCGCTATCCTTGTTCATCTCTATAATCTTCCCGGATTTACCGTGGATGGTGACCCCCGCATAGGCATATTCCATAGGATCATTATAGTTCCAATTCATAGCCCAAACATAGGTGTCGGGATTGTTCCAATCCTTACGATACTCGATATTAGACTGGTACTTCTTTTCGTCTAGTGTGAAGTTAAAATGTTTCTTCAGTGCCTCCTTGGCAATTTCCATTGCCTTCTCTTGACTAATGGCAGGCTTTGGTGCATCCTGACTCGCCGCAATTGGTGCAGGTGGTGCTATTGCTCTCGTTGTCATGACACTGTCTGCGAAGACAGGGGTCACTGTGCTCATGGCCAGTGTAAAAACCAAGCCAGCAGCTAATTTTTTACCTTTCATTCTACTCTACCTCCTTATGTATTGTCCCATTCTCTTCCTTATATTAGAAAGAGAGGGGTTCTCTTTAAAATTCATTCCTTATATACTTATGACGAAGGATATCCAAAAAAGTTTCATGAATGTAAAAATATATTTTTTAGTTGTTAGTGAGATTATGTTAGGACAACACTTGACTGTCAAGGAAACAAAGAGAGATCTAAGCTTTTTGCTAGATCCCCCCTTCTTAATTATTCGTTTACAAGGACTGTTCCTGTTCTTCCTTCAATACCTTCCTTCGCCTTTTCCAAGGAGGTGATTAAAGCTTTTCTTCCCGGTTTTGATTCTACAAATTTCATGGCCGCTTTTACCTTTGGCAGCATAGAACCTGGGGCAAAGTGTCCTTCTTCAATATATTGCTTGACCTCAGCCACAGTCATCCGATCTAAATCCTTCTGATTTGGCTTGTTAAAGTGAATGGATACTTTTTCAACAGCGGTTAGAATGATTAGATAATCTGCATCTAAAATTTCTGCAATCTTTTCCGATGCGAAATCCTTGTCAATTACCGCTGGGACCCCTTCAAGGACGCCATTTCCTTTATCAATAACCGGTACCCCGCCCCCACCAACAGTTATGACGATATGCCCTGCATCTAGCAAGGTCTTTACAATCGGCGCTTCTACCACACCCACTGGCTCTGGTGATGCGACTACCCGTCTCCAGCCCCTACCTGCATCCTCCTTCATCACATAACCCTTTTCATCCTGTAGTCTTTGGGCCTCTTCTCCAGAGAAGAAGGAACCCACAGGTTTCGTTGGATTTTGGAATCCTGGATCATTTTTATCAACAATCACCTGGGTAACGATGGCGGCAACACTTTTATCAATTCCCCTATGGAACATTTCCTCACGGATAGCTTGTTGTAGATGATACCCAATATAACCTTGGCTCATAGCACCACACTCTGGAAACGGCATAGTCGGTACACCTGCTGCTGCTTCATAAGTGGCTATAAGCTGGCCTACCTGAGGCCCATTCCCATGGGCGATGATAAGTTCATGGCCATCTGCAATGAGATCCACCAATGGCTTTGCTGTGGACTTCGCAGTGATTAACTGAGATTCTGCTGTTGTATCCTTGGGATCTGCTTGCAGGGCATTTCCCCCAAGGGCAATAACAACTCTATCTTTTTTCATGTTATCTTCCCCCTACGCTATGGTTGCAACGATCACTGCCTTGATGGTATGAAGTCTATTTTCAGCTTCATCAAACACTTTAGAATGCTTACTTCTAAATACCTCGTCAGTAACCTCCATTTCTTTCAAGCCATATTTTTCAAAAACTTCTTTCCCTACCTTTGTCTCAAGATCATGGAAAGCAGGCAAGCAATGAAGGAAAATAACATCTGGATTACCAGTCTTATTGATCATATCCATGTTTACTTGATATGGATGAAGCATTTTGATTCTCTCATCAAACTGATCCTCTTCTCCCATGGACACCCATACATCAGTGTAAATCACATCAGCGTCCTTGACTGCTTCCTCTATATTCTCTGTGAGTTCAATGGTTGCCCCTGTTTCTTTTGCTACCTCTCTCATGTCAGCTACCAAGTCCTCTGCTGGGAATAGTTCCTTTGGCGCCAATGCCACGAAATGCATTCCCATTTTAGCAGAGCCGATCAACAATGAATTTCCCATGTTATTTCTAGCGTCTCCAACATAGACAAACTTCACTTTATTTAAAGGCTTCGCCACATGCTCTTCTATGGTAAGCAAGTCTGCAAGAATTTGTGTAGGGTGATACATATCTGTTAAACCATTCCATACTGGAACCCCTGCATGCTTTGCCAATACCTCTACGGTTTCTTGTTTAAAACCTCTGAACTCGATACCATCATACATTCTTCCCAATACCTTTGCGGTATCTTCTAAAGATTCTTTTTTGCCTATTTGGCTGTCACTTGAGCCTAGGAAGGTCACCCCTGCTCCCTCATCCATTGCGGCAACTTCAAAGGCACATCTTGTTCTTGTAGACGCCTTTTCAAATAACAATACAATATTTTTTCCATCTAATAACTTCTCTTTTCCACCGACTCTTTTTTTGTTTTTCAAGTCCTTAGAGAGATTTAATAAGTACCTAATCTCTTCCGGTGTAAAATGTCTTAACGTTAAAAAATGTCTTCCTTTTAAATTCACTGCCATTGTTTTATTCCTCCTTGTTAGTTGTTAGTTGTTAGTTGTTAGTTGTTAGTTGTTAGTTGTTAGTTGTTAGTTGTTAGTTGTTAGTGAGATTTTGTCACGGCTCTATACTCCTGTCAAGGGGTTTTGACTTCAACCTTAACCTTAACCTCAACCTTATCCCACTCTTAATTTTATCCCTAAATCCCTTCCCTATACAGCGGCATGCTCATACATCTAGGGCCACCCCGGCCTCTTACCAGTTCGGATCCTTCTATTTCCACAACCTCAATGCCATACTGTCTTAGGGTTGCATTGGAGGCTTCATTTCGATCATAGGTTACCACGACACCTGGTGCAATGGCTAGAGTATTGGTACTGTCATTCCACTGTTCACGGGCTGCCGTTACCTCATCCCCACCTCCACTTTGAATAAACTGGATCGTGGGTACCTTCAATGCCTGCTTCAATGCATCTTGAAGATTTCCCATGGGCTCCACCTTAGGACAAGTCTTTCCTTCTGTGAGGCAGAAAGCTTTCACCTTATCCTCTACCCCTGGGTAAATGGTAAACTTATCATAGTCCACCATGGTAAATACTGTATCCAAATGCATGTAGGCGCGGGTAAAAGGTATCTGTACTGCAATCACCTTCTTGATCTTCCCATCCCCTCTGAAAAGGTTCATGGCTAGATCCTCAATGCCTCGGGCAGAGGTTCTCTCACTACAGCCTACGGCGATAACGTTTTCTCCCAGTACAAGGATATCTCCACCCTCAAGGCTATATCTCCTATCATAGTCATACCAAAGAGGGCTCAGCTCCTTCTCAAAGCTTGGGTGATAGGTATAGATATATTTCAGTATCATCGTCTCCCTATCCCGGGCGTGGGTATTCATGGCATTTATTGAGAGTCCATTGCCGATCACAGCCCCAGGATCTCTGGTAAAATATAAATTGGGCAGTGGATTGATATAAAAAGGATATTCTTCCTTAATATGATCAACCAATCGTTTTTCCCGTTGAATATCGGGAAAATCCTTCTTATGGAGTCCCGCGATCATGACCTCCGCAACATCCTGAGGTGTTTTCTCCATTAAAAAGCCTTTGATCAGTTCTTCAAGATCTGGATTTGCAATATTACACTTTGTTAAGACCTCTGTCACCAGTTGGTCTTTCACATGGTCATCCTGGAGGATATCTGCCAACATTTCCTCGTAGTAATACACAGCACAGCCTCGCATTCTCAATGCATCTGCAAACCCATCATGCTCTATTCGCATTTTTTTCAGCCATGGAATATCATCGAACAGCAGCTCATGTAAATATTGTGGTGTGATCCTTTCTAATTCTCTTCCAGGTCGGTGCAACATAACAGCTTTTAATTTTCCGATTTCTGACCTCACATCTAGAAATGGTTTTCTATCTGTTGTCAATTTGCTTCCCCCCAATACATAGGACATTTCCACCTTTTGTCGTTTTATGAATAATCTAACTTTTCTAAATTAAGTATACAACTATTCCTATGTCGTTTCAAGTCTTGATTATTCACGGGTTCATGCGATTTTACATATTTTGTAATTTTGATGAATATTCATGAGATGAATAAATTGGAATTTTTTTACTTATTTTTTTAACTTTCCAATATCATCCAATTCCTCAAAATGTTTCGCATCCGTAAATTATTCACCCTATGTATAAACATTGGATTAAATTTATAAAAATTTTTTTGAATTTCCTTCTTCATGGTAAAAAAAGAAACCGCCTAAAAAGATAATGGGCGGTTTCTTTAGCTTACCTGTACTTTCTTTTCGTCCTTACATAAAGTAATTTCCACGGTTTCTGTCAGTATATCTGAATAGCTATAGGAAACTCTTCTTACAGTGTTATAACCTCCGTCGATACATACCACAAAGATGTTAGGATAAGTTGTTTCAAGGATACCTTCTTTTACGGATACCTTTTTTCTTCCTTTGTTGGCTTTCAATCTTACTTTCTCTCCAACAAGGTGCTCCACATTCCTTTTAATCTCGGCCAATGTATTTTTAGTAGCCACCTAATCACCTTCTTTCAAAGTATACAGTATTATTATATCACATTGTACCAATTTGTCAAATTTTTGGCCAAATATTATACAATGATTGACATCGAATGTCAACAAATCTCCATTTGTCTATATTGGTATCATTTTCCTATTCAATTTCTTGCCTTTATGATACCCTATAGCAGAATAGAAGAACGTTGCGTTCTTCTATTTCTATTGGTAGCTGTAATATTTGATAAGGGCTTTCGCAATGGCTTGAGCTGCATCTTCCTGGAAACCATCGTCTTTGATCTTATGTTCCTCTTCTGGATTTGATATAAAGGCAACTTCTATTTGAATAGCTGTTGTTTTTACTTCCCTTAACAAATAAAAATCTGCAATTTTTACGCCTCTTTCTGCTGTTCCCAAATTTTGAGATAGTTCTTTTAAAATAAGGTTTCCCAATGCTTCCCCATCTGAATCTCCTCTATAGCGATATATCTCACTTCCTGAAATATTTGGATTTGCGAATGCATTTTGGTGTATACTTAGAAAGAAGTTTGGTCGTATGCGATTAGCCAAGGCTGCTCTTTTCCCCAGAGGCACATAAACATCTTCCGTCCGAGTTTCATAAACCTGTGCGCCAGCTGCCCTAAGGATTTGAGCTAACTTCATGCTAATGGATAGATTTACATCCTTTTCTCTCACACCTGTTGGACCTTCATTGTCCTCTGAGTTATCTCCGCCATGCCCAGGATCCAATACAATTATTTTTCCCATTAAGGGCATACTTATACTTCTTTTCTCAAATTCTTTAATGTGCACACCTGTGAAATAATAATTTAAAATTTCATTTGCGTTTTTTCCTTCCAGTGCCATGGCATTTGCACCATACTGACAAAGACCTAAGCCGTCTCCCTTTCCACCGATCTCAAACCTAAATGCAACTGGTTTCCATCCAAATCTTGTGGAATCAAGGCCTAGCAATTCTACAAGATCAGTACCCTTGAAAGATGTTCCACCTATTCTCATTTCTACGATACGACCGTCTTCATCTCGTTCTACATTCTCAATCATACCCTGAATCCAAGGTCCTCCCATGGATGAGGTTTCTGACATGCGTATATTTAATTTTTCTTCGATCTCATCTATGCTCATTTCAATGGTTTGTTTCCAATGGGGCGAGTCACTGCAGTAGCTACATAGTACTTTTCGTAAGTATAGCATTTTGTTTCCTTTGACGTTCTCCGAGTTCTCAGTGGCTCCACCACAAGTGATATGATATCTAGGCTCAATGAGTTTATTGTTCATTGTAATAATCTGCTCTTGCGTTTCTTCTACGGCTTGCGTTAGTTTGCTCCAATTTATATAAAAATTACTGCCCCATAATTCTATTAAGCTTTCCTTTGAAATCCATTCTCCACAATGGCCTTCTATACAAAGATCAGCATCTCCGTACTTGCTACAGCCATTTCCACCTAAGGCCTTCATCTTCTTTATTAGAAAAGTTCTTACAATAATAGCTTGCGCCTTAAGGGCCTCTATTTCAAAGGATATGGGCATCTGGGCAGCAATCATTTCTTTCATGAATTCCGCCATCGGTCTCAAAGCGATTTGCTTTGTGTGATGGTCATATACTTTTAAATATATCATTTCGTTTTGACTATCCAACTTCTGCCCCCCCTTTAACGATTTGCACTTCCTATTGATAGGGTGATTTAGGAAGTCCATGTCTATACTTACCTCTCGTTTGCATTCCTCCCACACCCTTCAGGCCTGTGATTGTATTTTCTAAGATTTCCTCAATGGGTATAAAGCGATCCACGCTCGAGTACGCGATTTTTTCACAAATAAATACTGGGTCTAAGCAATGGATTAGTATGCGATGGGGTGAACTGGCAAAATTTGCCCCCGCCGATAAAATAGCTTCATAATGGGATTGACAAGCACCTGCGAAAATCACAAGATCATCCATATTTGGCTCATATCGCCTCGCCTCTTTTACAGCCTCAATAAAATATTTAGAACTTCGATAGTTTTGAATGTTGGTAAAATCTTTATATCCTCTTAGGAGCCCATCATGGCCTGTGATCACCAAAATATCTGGTGCATACTCTCGCAAGAGGTCTGATATGACCCGGGGTTGATCAGACTCCGCTATTTTCTTGCCGACAGCTTCTATTTCCAACTGTTTATATGTTTTTAGACAAACATCAAGGTATTCGCCATCTCCATCTAGATGCAATACCCTTCCAGATTTTCCAAAGGGTACCCCTCCTCTGATATGTTCAGGTATTGTTCTTGTTAATCCACCGTATCCTTCGTGTTTCTGATTCCTTTCCTTCATGATACGCTTCACAATTTTATCAATTTTTTTGGTATACGAATGGTGAAACTCATTTAGCTTGTTCAGTGGTATCTTTTGGAGATCCTCTTCAGGAGCATCAGCTATGATCCTTAGATCCACACCCTTTAACACGATGGTACTTTGTCTCCCTGGCCGTTCAACAATATCTACAACCTTGAACAATATATCATAGTCATATGACTTTCTTGCCACCAAATCTCCTATCCTTAAATAGTTCATTCAATATTTCCTCCTGGATAAATTATTCTGTAATATCATAGTATGTGCCAAAAATAGGAGTGGTGCATAATCACTTTTAAAATGTCCACCTCGTAATATATAGTGATAGGCAGATGACATAGAGCTTCTATGCTCGCTTCTAGCCTTATATGGAAATGGGGTAGTGTTTATGATTTGCACGGTCGTTCCCGTAAAGGATGAGGAGGAAAAGATCGGTTATACTCTTCATATGCTATTAAAAACCCAGACGGATCAAATTATTGTAGTACTCAATGGCTGCAAAGATGGATCTTTCGATATCGTAAAGGATATGGATGACCCCCGTATCGAATATATTTACTGTAATAAACCCCTGGGCATGGATATTCCAAGGGCCATAGGTGCCTGGGTTGCTTTACAACGAAAAGCTAAGGGCGTCATATTTGTGGATGGGGATATGAATGGGGATCTATCTTCCATAGTAGACACCCTCATCGATCAGCTCCGAGGGGGGAAGGTAGATATGGCTCTCACAAACTGCTATCCTGAGGAATCATCAAAAAGCTCCATGGCACGCATGCTTTTGTCCTTTCGCAAACAACTCAATCTTGAGCTTAACCTTTTTGATAAAATTGGCTATGGCGTTCCTAGTCATGGTCCCCATGGTATATCCAACAGACTTTTGACCAAGATACCCATCCAAGAGCTGGCCATTCCACCTGTGGCTTTGGCCCTGGCTGCAAAGAATAACTTGGTGATTTCCGTTGCCGCTTCTATCCCCACAGGGTTACTCCAGTCTACAACCCGAGATGAATATCATGCACAACAGATTACGAAGACCATCATCGGAGACTGCATTGAAGCTGTTCAAGTCTACCGTGGTAAAGAACGAAATCGAGGGTATGACGGTATCATCTTCACAGGGTATCATAAAAATCGTCGCTTTGATCTATTAGAGGCTTTTATGGAAAATACAGTATGAAATAATATTAGAGATAGGGAATTCCTATCTCTTCTCTTTTAACATTCACTTCATCTTGATCTCAACGGTAGCCTTTCCTTCTATAGAAACTTCTTATGATATTTCTCTAAGAAGTCCATCTGAAACGGAAAATCATCGGCGGTTTCTACCAAATGCTTTAAAAATACGTCGTCTGACCAATTATATTTTTCATAGTAATAGCGGCTACAAATTCGCCAGAATTTCTGGGGAAACTGAAATAGAGTCGCCATGAGCTTTAGTTCGATATCCGATAGACTCCGAGTTTGATTATATGCCTCCAAAAGCTCCATGGCCATGTCAAAATCCCAGTAAAACCGTCGCATATTTCGCATAATGAAGTGGGCTAAATCATAGCATCTCAGCTCATGTTTACAATAATCAAAATCGATAACATGTGGGCTCCCATCAGAATCTAAGATGATATTATGATAAGTATAGTCATGGTGGCATAAGTAACCTTCTCTATCTTCTAATGCTACTTGTTGATCATAGCCATGGTCTTGGAGCATTTGGATAGCACTCACGCCCATTCGATAGCACATGTCTACATTTCTTAAAAAGAGCATATCTACGGTTTCTTTTATGGATTTCATTTTCACTAAACTTTTTATGACAACGAGATCTTCACACCGCTTCAAATAAATTTTAGGCCATTTCCCCAGATCTGACTTTACCTTACTGGTTTCAGGCGCTGTAAATCCCTTAGAGGCTATGTGTAATTTCCCTAAGTTCACTGCAGCAGCCTTTACTTCTATGGGGTTATGGAAATCGCACTCTCTACCATCAATCCATTTGGTCATAATATATAAATCATTCTTATTTCTCGCAAAGGGTCTTTGATAAGCCAATCGATAACGATCTATATGATAAAACCCATTTTGAGCCAAATGCTCTTTTGCACTGTACAGGAATAGAAGTTTATCCTCTTCGTAGTTAATCTTCTTTAAGCAGAATCGTCCCTCATTACTATCCACAAGATATACCGCCCGGAGGGGAATGATACTCTTTACCCTTAGGCCAAATTTTTTTACAATTTCTCTAAGTTTTGCATCCAAGATCCATACCTCCCCCTGTATATACTATGCGGTACAAATGGGATTGGGTACGGGTCGCTTGAGGTTAAATGTTAGAGGTTAAATTTTTAATAATATATTTAGTTAGATTCTCTCATCGTAGGGAGCGGCCCCTGTGCCGTTCCGTCGTGCTGTTGCATGAAGATGATAGTCATAACAATGAAACTATCCTCATAATTTAAACACATACGTTTTTTTCGACAGGTTCAATGATATTTCTGCTCTATAAGCGGAACGCCACAGGGGGCGCTCCCTACATATTATATTAAACTCAAAATGACAACTACATTTATATATGTTCTAAGGATTAAAATAAAAATATCAGATGTAAGCTTTTCACTTTACATCTGATACTCTTCTAACCTCTAAGTTCTTGGGATTGCTCTCCTGAACATAGTTTGTACTCGATCTATAAAGCCTGTAACTGGTTTTCCTCCACGTCTATCATTTCCAAAGCCTCGAAGTTTGCCTACCGTATCTGGATCTGAGGATACATATACCCTTGTGATGGTAGGTTCTGCTGTACGAATACGGTTGATTACTTCATCACGGACATAGTCAGCATCTTCATCTCCCATGGTTGTTCCTGTATCTATTCCTACATATGCAATCAGATTATTTCTTGTAGTATTATTTGTTCCAGTATTATTTGTTCCAGTATTATCAATAAACACTACTGCATTTCTTACCCCTGCCACTCTTTCTGCTTCTCTAATGATCCTTGCTTCCATGGCATTATCTCCACCATCAGTTCCACCTGTACCTGTACCTGTACCACCTATTGTTCCTGTTCCGCCAGTTGCTCCCGGTGCAATAAGATCTGATGTTCTATCTGTTCCTTGAGTTCTTCCTAATATATCGCTCTCTTGTCCTCTAGCTCCACCTTGAGTATCTCCAGGTGTATTGGCATTGTTTGTATCCATTGGGGCTGTATTCCTAGCCATATCATTTGTTGTCCCAGGCGTTCTTACAATCCCATTATTGGTATCAGGTGTACCCATTCCTGTAGTTCCACCCATTCCTGTTCCTGTTCCACCTGCTCCAGTTCCTCCAGTTCCTCCAGTACCTGTGCCTGTGCCTGTTCTACCAGGTGCTGGATCAGTGATAGGTCTTCTTGCAGGTGTACAACCTACAATCAGTAAAGAAAAAATCAAAAGAACTGTCAAAATTCTAAAACCATATTTTCCAAATCTCATTATTCTTCTCCTTTCGTGAGAAAAGTATTGTTTTATTCTCATTGTTATTTTCTTATTTTTTTATCTCCTTTACACCTTGTAAAATCTAATAAAAATATATAAGAATGGATGAAAAAGAAACAATATGAAAATCCCATAAAAAAATACACCTTTAGCAAAAGATGTATTTTATGCTTTCAATATAATATAATAGTCTATAGCATACTAAATTTACAATATTTAAAGAAAAAGGTGATTTTATGGGTAAACGAACTTTGGGCTATTTGATTTTTATCGTCTTATTCTTGTTGTTGACCTTCTTTGGGATAGGTCCTGTTCTTATGGCCGACGGCTCCACAAATGAACGAGTCATAACCCTCATTTTTGTCCTTCTAGGATATACCATTCTAGGTGGTGTATTCCGTTTCTGGCGTAAAAAAGACAAATAGCATTTTTTAACAGTCTATGGGACACCTGAACTTTCCCCATGGGCCTACCTCTGTAGCATCAAAAGCCCTTGAGATCTTATCCATCGTCAAGGGCGTTTCTTCCTCATCCCGTTATCCTATGGCAAACAGATCCTTCATTGTCTGTATCACATAATGGATATCTTCCACACCGACCCAATAGTTGGTCACAAAACGCATGATTCCGTCTTCTGCTGGATTGATCTTAATTCCTCGACTGAAAAATTCCTCTACCAGACGATCGGAATCATATCCCGTATCCTTCATGTCAAAAAACACCATATTCAAATGAATGTCATCCATATCCACCTTGATTCCAGGTATTTTGGAAAGCTCTTTTCCTAAAAGCAATGCATTTTCGTGATCTTCTTTTAGCCGCTGGATCATGTCTTGTAACGCTACTAACCCTGCTGCCGCCAAGAATCCTGACTGGCGCAAACCACCACCCATAAGCTTTCTGCCCTTCCTCGCCCTGTCGATAAAATCTTTTGACCCCGCTAAAATAGAACCCACAGGGGCACATAATCCCTTAGAAAGGCAACACATGACAGAATCACAATATTTTGTAACTTCCTTCACATCTACCGCTAAGTAGGCAGCAGCATTGAATACCCTGGCCCCATCTAAATGCACAGGAATTCCATGATTTTTAGCTATTTCATAGATTTCCTCCATGTTTTCTAAGGATACTACTCTTCCATTTGAGTGGGCATTTTCAAGACAGATAAGGCCGGTGGTTGGATAATGAATATCTTCTCCTCTTATTTTTGAAGCCACTTCTCTAGGGTCCATTTCCCCCTTCTGAGTAGGCAGTGTTCTTAGCTGCACCCCAGCAATGACAGAAGCTCCACCAACCTCATGCATAACAATGTGGGAATCATCGGACAGAATCACCTCGTCCCCTCTTTTACAATGGATGAACAGGGCAAGCTGATTCCCGAAGGTTCCGCTAGGTACGAATAAAGCTGCCTCTTTACCTAGAAGTGCAGCTGCATAATCCTCTAGTTTGCTTACCGTGGGGTCATCCCCATATACATCATCCCCTACTTCAGCCTTGTACATGGCTTCCCGCATGGCATCCGTAGGCATAGTCACCGTATCACTTCTTAAATCAATCACTCTCATTTTGGTTCCTCCTTTTGTATGTATAAATTTGATATCATCCATATTTTATGGGTGCATGTATAGAAATTCTTTACCCGCTTCAGGTTAGAGGTTAAAGTTAGAGGTTTTTAAAACCCCGCTGTATCAAGCCGCATCCCATGATTCTTCTATTTCTTATTATACTCCATTGGTGCCTTATCTTAAAGATTTTTGAAATTATATTATATATAGAAGTGAAACTAACTTGCCAAGATTAGTATCTTTTCACTTCATAGTGTAACCCCGACACATCTAACCTCTAACCATTACTAAGATAGCTTTAGGGCACAATTAAATAAAATAAAAATAATCCATCTATGCAAATAGTTATCATCATCCCATTTTCCCGCATATAATGATATATCATGTGTTTGGATGGAGGATAAGCAATGCGAATTGGTATTGATGGCCGAGGAGCTGTATGGTATAGGGGTACCGGTATTGGTACCTATACGAATCAACTACTGCATCATCTTCATGCCCTAGACGAGAAAAACACATACTCTATTTTCTTTTCTCAAGATGCACCATTTCCATGGATAGATTTAGGGAACTTTCAATCAATACAGCTCAATACCCATAAGGATACCTATCTACAGGACACTGTGGTGGATCAATTCCTCAAAACCCAACCTTTTGATGTCTACCACATACCACAAAACGGCATTGGACTTCCAAGGGATAAGCATTGTCCCTATATCATTACCCTTCACGATGTGATTCCCTATGTTCTACCGGAAACCTGCAGCAAGACTTACTTAAAAACTTTTATGGAACAGATGGATCATATCATCAAAAATGCTGACCATATCATTACCGTCTCAAATCATGCCAAGAATGATATTTATCAGGTCCTAGGGGTTCCCACATCTAAAATCACGGTAACGCCTTTAGCCCCTGAAAAAATATATCGCCCCATGGACAAGAAAACATGTATTGACTACCTTAAAAATCGCTATGGCCTTGACCGTGAATATATTCTATATATCGGCGGTATGAACCCTAGAAAAAATATAGGTGCTCTCATTGATGCTTTCCATTTATGTCAAAAAAAGCTATCTAAAAACTACTGTATTGTTATCGGAGGCTCTCATGGTAGAAGCTACGAGAGCTTACGCTTACGCTGCGAAGCCCTAGGTTTAACCAATGACATTATTTTTCCTGGCTATATTCCACTGGAGGAGCTTCCTGTCTTCTACAATGGAGCCTCCCTATTTGTGTATCCTTCCTTATATGAGGGTTTTGGTTTGCCACCTCTAGAAGCTATGGCCTGTGGCATCCCCACCATTTGCTCCAATACCACGTCAATCCCTGAGGTTGTCGGAAATGCTGCCCTGCTCATAGATCCCTATGATGTGGAAAATTTAGCAGAAAAAATAACCCTGGTGCTAGAGAGCTCGTCCACCTACGCCATCATGGTCCATAAAGGCCTGCAGCGGGCAAAACAATATACCTGGGAGAAAACTGCAAAAAAAACTCTCGAAATATACCTTTCTTTCTAATATTTGTTTAACACTTTCCGTTGGACAGAATATATTGATATGGGAAGGACCCATATCAAAATTAGGGAGGTATATATATGAGCCATAAACGTCATGATAGATGTAAATGTGTAGATAGAGACGATGCAAGATGTAAAGCTCTTTTGTGCAAGCTTGAAGAAGAATATTGCAGAAAAAGATGCGCATTAAAGGATGCTATCAAAGACGCCGAGTGCCGTGTGAAGGCACTTAGGGATGAACTCGATGCTCTAGAGAAATGCTATGAGAAAGAAAGAAGAGCTATCAAAAGAGAATGTGAGCGTCGCTGCTAAGAATAGGAAATGACCGGGATTACATCCCGGTCATTTCTTTGAAATCCTGTAGAAAATCTTCTCGCAAATCCTTCCACTCAGATTTGTCTATGATCTTTCCCGTATAGGTTTCATCATGCCATCGTTTATTTTCCAAGTAAAACTGGCTGGCAATTCTCCAAAAATCCATGGGGAACCTCAAGTATACATAGATTGCCTTTAATTCATCCTGACTGAGGCTGCTGTGCCGTTGATATCCATCCAATATATACTCAGCCCGCTCAATATCCCAGAAACACTTTTTAAGATTTCTATGAATAATACTACCCACATCATTAATTCTTAGATCAAAAATACAGTATTCGAAATCCAGGACAGCTACTTCCTGGTGATCGTAGGATATGAGTAGGTTGTGGTAGGCATAATCGTTATGGCAAAATCCTTTTTCCTTCCTGGCTTTTTCTACAAGCCCCTCATAATCAAAATTTCTTAATCCCTCACAGGCTGCCAAGGCATCCTCATAATAATAATCCACATACTTGAGAAATATTTCATCAAATTGAATCTTATCTTGTTTTTTCTCTGCCATTTCCTTCATCAGCAGCAGCTCTTCACTTCGCTTTTTATAAACCTCTGGCCATTTCCCCAAAAGATTCCGGTGTTCATCTCCAAAATTTGTGGTGAAGCCTTTAGATGCTTCATGGAGCTCTGCCAAGGTCTTCACTGCAATATCCAATTCTATTGGATTTTCATAATCACACTCCCGGCCATCGATCCAGTCCATCATAAAATACGTATCTTCCCCATAGGTCAAAAATAGATTCCCATCTAAGGTTCTTCGAATTCTCGAGACCTTGTGGAAGCCATTTTGTGTTAAATGTTCAATGGCATCGTGGGTAAAGTAAATATTTCTATAATCCGCCTTTATCTTCTTTAAACATTTAAAACCTTGGTCTGTCTCGATTCGATATATGCCCCTTTTCGGCACAATATCTATCACCTTCAGCCCGTAGGCCTTGAATATATCTGGTGTCAGCATATAATCTACAAGAATGGCCGCTTCCTCCTCTCTGCTCATTTCAATAGGCTCATGCATCATCCTTCACCACCTCGCATAAGTCTAAATTTTTCATGTCTTTCTGCAGTTTCTCTACCTTGAGTACCTTCTTCAGCTTTTTGCTCCAATGGCTATCGGATTCACTACTCCTGTTTTTGTAATAGCGTTCTATAAACTTAAAATACTCGTGAGGAAATTGAATATATGCTTGGATCAGCTTTATCTCATCCCCACACAGAGGATAATGACGGTGATATGTGTGTATAATCTCCTTCGCTCTTTCTGACTGCTCCATATTGGCTAAAATCAAATTGGCCACATCCACGGAATGCATATCATGCTTTGCGCCTTCTAGGGATGCAATTTTAACGATATCATCTTTCCCCTTTACAAAACTCTTTTTTGTAAAGTGATTGATGCAGAGCTCTCTTTTCTCCATGGATGCGCTTACCATATCTAAGTAGGGTATTTCCTTCAGAATAGCAATACAGTCGTTGCCCTGCTCCAAATGCCTATCTATGCTTTCTAAAATTCCCTTTTCCGACTTCTCTCGATGATGTTTTTCTCGGATCTGCTGCCTTACTTTATTCCCTAGGGTAACATAGGCTTGAAAAACCCAAGGCCACCGCCCCCACTCCGTTCGAATTTTGCTTCCTGGAATTGCTTCAAAATCCACGGAGGATTGGTGGAATAGAGCCATGGTGTGAATGACTTCATTTAATATCTCTATGGATTCATAGTTTGCGAAATTGTAATCCTCCCAAGGTATGATTTGAAAAAGGTCTTCCCCCATGGCCATATAAGGCTTTCCATCTCTAGTGGGCAAGATATCTAAAATACAATGAAGTCCCCTCTTTTTGATTTGTTGGTAAATAGAGTAGTGGAAAAGTGCCTCTGCTTCACTACGAGCCATGACCTCTACTCGAAATCTCCCCTGGTTTGTATCTAAAATCCAGCCCTTTTGCTGGGCAATGATCTCATAAACATCCAAGCCATAGTTTTTTCGAATGCTCACTACTAAAGGCTTAGTTTCCTCAGCCATATCTTTATCCCCCCTTAGTCGTGACTATTTTTATATTTAAACTCTTCTCTCAGTACCTTATACTCGTCCTCTAGGGCTGGGTCAAGACGATCTTCTTTATATAACTTCCTCAAAATCTTATATCGTTTCATCTTCTTTTCTTCCAGCTCTTCTTTTTTCTTTCTGAGTTTCTTTAAATACTTGATTTCTTGTTTTGTCTCATTGATCTTCTCTTCATAGGCCTCCAGATCTCTATGCTGGACATAGGCGCTCTGATTAATTTCTTTCTCAATTTCCACAAACTCAATGGTTCTTGACATATAGGTTTTCACCGCAGCCCGATCCTCCGCAGACATTCGATGCATCGTATCTAAAATGAACTCCAGCTCTTCCATCCATTTCCTGCGATACTCTTCGATACTGGATATACGAAGAATTCTTTCATGATCCTCTTCCATCCTCCGACTCCCCTCTATACCAAAAATTTTTTCATAAAAACTTCTCGTAAAGGTATATCCTCTAAAATGCGATCTAGCCTTCTATGAAATACCTCTTCTTCCCATGGTTGTTTCTCCAAATAGTATTGAAGACCAATCTGCCAAAACTCCTGGGGAAATTCCATAAATGATTTTATGGCACCAATCTCTTCAGCCAAAATTGACTTCTCTCGATTATAGGTATTCCATATAAAATATGCCTTGTCTAGGGACCAACAACCATACCGTATGTTTCGAATGATCAAACTGGCCAAATCATGAATAGGCATATCCAATATACAGTAATCAAAGTCAATCAAGTACACGTTCTGATCCTCTGTAATCAGTACATTATGATGGGCAATATCATGGTGACAAAAGGTACGATCACGACGGCTGTTTTCGGCCAGCCTATCGTAGCTGGTGTTCTCCAAATCTCTGATTGCCCGAATGCCCCAGTCATAGAAATAATCCGTATATCGAAGGAACTTTTGGTCAAATGCATCCTTTACTTCCTTACTCTGGGCAATTTCTTTAAACATTTGTAAATCTTTACAACGTTTTTGAAAATGCTTCATCCACTTTCCCCAAAACACCCTACCCTCTATGGTGATACTCGGTTCAAATCCCTTGGCTGCATGGTGAAAATGGGCTAGGGCACTGGTTGTTAACTCTAAATCTAAATAGTCGTCATAATTTGCTTCCCTTCCATCGATCCACTGGCTTACCATGATGACTCCGTCATCCACCTGTATTCCTTGTCTCCCATCCAATGTCTCCATAACCTTCGGAATATGATAAAACCCATGATTCCGTCCATGGGTCATGGCTTCTATTGTGAATAGATATCGATCGTAAGGTGCATTCACCTTCTTTAAAAGCTTCATCCCATCATCGGTGAATATTTTAAACACTCTTTTTTTTTCTTCCCATTCAAATACCTTTATACCATAGTGTTCGACGATGAGTTGTTTTAGGTTATTGCACAATATGAAAGGTTTTCCCATCTTTATCACATCCCAACATCAGAGTTCTATTGTATTATATGACCAAAATGGGAATGTGTGACTTGTTCAAGTAACCATCGGCCTCTCTGCTGAATATGATGGTATATTATATGAAGCGAGATACATAACGAGGAGGTATTCTTATGTTGATTAGTATAGATACCCGGGGTGCAAAGCTCTATGCAGGTACAGGAATTGGCACCTATACCCATGAGCTCATGAAAAACATCCTAAAATTGGATCATAAGAATCAATATCTATTTTTCTGGCCTGGTGAGGGATATGATCAATTCCAACGCCATGCCAATATTGATGTGCATTTGGTGGGAACAAAGAATAAAACCTTTTGGACTTACGATTATATTCCCCATCATGTAAAAAAGAGCAGTGCCAAGCTTTTTCATATTCCCCAGAATGGCCTAGGCCTTCCCAAGGAAAAATTCTGCAGATACGTAGTTACGATCCATGATCTCATCCCTTTGATACTTCCTGAAACGGTGGGTTATAGTTATCGACAGAGATTTGTCGAGGAAATGCCCGCCATCGTTGAAAACGCCGATGCCATCATCACTGTATCTGAGTATTCTAAAAAGGATATCATTCAGTATTTTGGCATACCTGAAGAAAAAGTAGTGGTGACGCCTCTAGCAGCTGATGAAATCTATCACCCTATTCATCATGTAGAAGCCAAGCGATTCATGAAAGCTTCTTATGGCATCGACCATGAATTCATCCTATACTTGGGAGGCTTTAGTGCTAGAAAAAATGTCTTAGGCCTTATCCAAGCCTATGCTAAATCTCTTGATTCCCTTAAAAGTACCTATGATTTGGTTATCGCCGGTGCTCCAAATGACTCCCATGACGAGATTGTCTCTACCATTGATCGTCTTGGATTAAAGGATCGCGTTATTTTCACAGGTTTTGCACCCTACAGCCACTTACCCTATTTTTATAATGCAGCCTCCCTATTTGTCTATCCCTCCCTTTATGAAGGCTTTGGTTTGCCTCCCCTTGAAGCCATGGCCTGTGGATGCCCCACCATTACCTCTAATCTAACTTCGATCCCCGAGGTAGTAGGGGATGCAGCCATACTAATCAATCCCTATGATGTGGATGAACTCTCCCAATCCATCATTCGGGTTCTAGAAGACAAGAAGCTCTCCATGAAATTAATCGTCAAGGGATTGGAGCAGGCGTCTCATTTTTCATGGGAGAATACGGCGAGAAGTACGCTGAAGGTCTATGAATCCCTTCAATAGTCGAAATGTTTTTCTTTCATTTACCAAAATTATGGAATAAAATGGATATATAATCTTATTTTCCCAATGGAGGTATGCATCCTATGACTGTAGAAGGGTATCCATCTTCTTTTCAATTGATTGAAAAAGGAATATGCTCAGGCATTACCAACTGTGTTTCAGCTTGTAATGGGAAAGGGGCTTGCTGTCAGAGCTACTCCCCCCGATTCAGCCTTTTGGAATTAGGCCTTTTAGCAGCCTACGATATTTCCTTGGCAAAAGAGATTATTCAAAAAGGTACGCCCCTAGAAGTCTATGGATTTGATCCCGAAAAGGAAGATTCCTGGAAGCTGACTTTTCGTCTAGGCCAGAGGAATGACCCCTGCCCTTTCCTTACCATGGAAGGATGTGCTCTACCCTATGAGGTACGCACCCTTCCTTGCAGAACATATCTATGTCTGAGAGGCCAATTTTACCTTCTGCTGCATACCTCCCATTACAAGAAATATAAAAAACTGGTGAAGCACGTTGAAAAATATGATCAGTGGTTTTATCATCACTTTTTTGAAATGCTAGAATCCTATAGTGTTCTTCAAAATAAACCCTTAGAGTTTACCAGTGATCCATGGTTAGATCAATTCCTTCCCATACTCATGAAGGAAGGCCAACGATATGATAAGATTTTCCATGATTTTTTAGCATCCCATTGGGACCCTGCATACCGACCCGAGCTTCATTATCACTATTTTATTGATGACTTTTGGAGGGATATGGAGAGCTCCATCACAGCAGATGCTCATTCATAATTTTCCAGTTCATTACAAAAATTACATTCATTTTACAATATGATTACATTTGATTTTTCAGAATTTTTCTATGCTATAATGAATTAACTTAAATGATGGTGGTGATAGGTATGGAAGTCCTTCTAATTGCTCTATGTGCTCTTATATATATTTCTATTGATAAAATAGATACAAAAGAAGAATTGGATCAGGATCCTACCTGTGATTATATGGAAGTCCAACAATAGAACCAATTCCTCCCCATAAAAATACTCCCGACTACCCTAGTCGGGAGTATTTATTTTAGTTCTTCCTATGAGTTGATTTATTGATATTTATCACAGACAGTTTGGAGAAATTCCTCTATTCTCTATATAGAATTATCTGTAGGAGGGTCTTCCATGGAAAAAATCGGCATTATTAACTGCTTTGAGATATCACAACGCTGCAGTGGCTCAGGGTGCACAAAGGCTTTTCATCATAGAACCGGGGCTTTTGAAACCTATGATCAGGGGGATGAGATCATCAGCTTTGTCCACTGCAATGGCTGTAGTGAAGAATCCGTTCAACAGGTTTTAGATCAGGCGGAAGAAATGAAAGAAGTGGGTGTGACATCCATTCACCTTTCTACTTGTGTCCGCTCCAAGTGCCCATGGTATGATCAGTTTATGACAGAGTTGTCTAAAAGCTTTAGGGTAGAAGGCTATAGTCATGGAAAGAAAAGATAAACAGGAGAGACAAATGGATTTGTCTCTCCTGTTTATCTTTTATATGAACTTTGTAAGCTCCTGTTGTTCTACGATAATTTTTAATAGTTCTTTAATATCTTGATCTCTGGATTTATCGCAAACCAATACCACGTCTCCCGTGTCTACGATGATCAAATTGCTTACCCCAATGGTAGCAATTAGACGATCTTCTCCAAAAATGATACACTCTCTTGTATCAATTTTAGAGTTCAGGGCTTTGACAATATTTCCATTTTCATCTTTATCAAAAAATCTTTCAAACGCCGTCCAGCTTCCGATATCATCCCATCTAAAATCAGCCTCAATCACATTGACCCTGGTACTTCTCTCCATGATGCCATAGTCTATAGAAATGCCATCGATCTCCTCATAGGTCTCTTCTAAGACCGCCGCTGCCTGGTCCGTACCAATGGCATCACTAATCTTCATGAGGCTAGTAAACAGATCCGGAAGAAAGCGCTTGATTTCCTCCATTAGTACCGATGCCTTCCACACAAACATACCACTATTCCAAAGATAAGTGCCTTTGTTCACAAATTCGATAGCCTTCACCTTATTGGGTTTCTCAATAAACCTTTTTGCTACGTAAACTGGGCAATCATACTGAGCGATGGACTTACCCGCCTCAATATAGCCATAGGCAGTTTCCGGTCTCGCGGGCTTGATTCCCATGGTCATTAGACAGTTCGTTTCTTCTACGATGGTGATGGCATCATGAATCACTTCAACAAATTTATCCTGATCAAAGATCAGGTGGTCCGAAGGAAGTACTACCATCGTTGCATTTGGATCCTTTTTTAACAAATGTACAGCTGCAAGACCTATACATGTGGCAGTGTCTCTATTCATAGGCTCAATTAAAATATTCTCCGAAAGAATTTCCGGGATTTGCGTCTCTAGGGTGTCTATATATTGACTACTGGTTACAATATATATCCGATCCATGGGCACGACTTTGCTGATCCGATCTACTGTTGTTTGTATCATTGTCTTTGCTCCCACGGTTCTAAGGAACTGCTTTGGTCTACTCTTACGGCTTTTGGGCCAAAATCGCGACCCTACACCACCGGACATGATGACTGCGTATACCATTTATGTCTCGCCTCCTTAATATTCACTATATGGCAAGACGAATGGATTGGTTACTTAATTTGAAAGCATTCCATTCTTTTAGGTGTATTATCTGGGATGAATAGATATTCTTCATTCTCCGGCTGCTTTTCCGGTTCAAATATCTTTGTATATGGGTACAGAGAGACCAGCAACCTCTGCCCTGATCCCTCTTATAATAATAGTTACTATCAAATATTAAATTGTACTATAAAACCATGGTATTTCCTTTTCTTCCCCATAAATATATACTGGCTCGATTTCAAAAAGAGCTATTAACTCCCATAATTCAGGTAACTCTTTCATTTAACCACCGTTCCTCTGTCTCAGAATATAAGCGAAATATGAACACAGGCTATAGTCACAATCGTTATTTCTTCAGCTTTTGTTTTTCATTTAATAGTCTTTCTTTGTTAGGACGAGTGTCGTCTAATAAAAAATCTGCCCAATCAAGTTCAAATTCATCGGTATTTTCTTGCCAATACAACAGACGATTATAATAGTAATCTACCTTTTCACTGACTGGTTTTGGAAAGCTATCTTCTCCATATTTTAAGACTATTGCTGTCAATTCATAGATAGGCAGCCCCAAAGCGTGTGTTTCTACATGTACCGTAGCTCCAGCATGACCAATTGCGTGACACAAAGCACCATATTCCCTATCATCAATTTCTTTAGCCACAGCATGTGAATCTAAAATAGCCCGTTTTGCTAGGGGCATTTTAATTTTACCCCTTGCCCAATCCTCACAAAGCTCCAAACAGGTTCTGGGTCTTCGTTCATCGGGGTATTTTGCTTCAAATTGTTCTAAAGTCAGTTTGGCACAATCTAGCGCCCACATCACAAGGGTTCGATGCTTTTGTAATTGAATTAGGTTTATCAAGGCTTGTAAGCATTGACTGTCACGGGAAAACAACATTTTATTTCTTTTCTTTAATTTGATCTCTACATCTGAAAACATAGTATAATTCCCTTCCAAATTATATATAGTCTATAATTCACATAATTCTACAGTCATGAAGTAGTATAAAAAAATGTGAATTAACTTAACTTCCTATTGTGCTCATAATCTCTCCGATAAATCGCAATTCATAACGCTAAATCTTTTTATTAGACACTCTTCATGAATTCAATTTGGATTTTTCTTTCTTTTCTTACTTCCTCTAAGTTTTTAGGATACACTAAATTTATTAAAGTTATTACATACTCTGATGCTATCAACCCATGTCTCTTTACGTGAGGAATAAGAGTAACTTGTACCACAACTTTCAAGACTTTAACTTTTACTGGGTCTTTCTCTGCACGTGCCAAGTCAGGTATCATGGCAGCTGCTTGTCTAGTCTCTTGGTATGTAGCTTTTCCTTCTTGCCATCTTCTGCTAACGTCAATACATTCATTTATTGCATCACAAGGTTGCACATTTGTAAGACTTAACACATGTTGTACTAACAACAGACCATAACGTGAGATGTCTTTTTTGCTTTTACTTTCAAAAACTGCAATAAGTTCATCTTTCAATTCTGGAATATCATCAATTTTTTTTATTATTCCTACATTACTCATATCACTAGTTTCTTTCTTATTTCTCATAATGACAGCTCCTTAAATTTCTATTTGCAGACCAGTCAGAATACATAAATAGTCTTTGGTTCACATTTTTCTGCTATTGCGATACGAAGCCCATAATTATCATTATGCTCTGCTATCGAAGTACTGTTCCTGAAAACAAATTTGTCTTTCTATTTATATTTTTGTGAAAGTCATATTTAGGGGTGCTGCCACTCTATTGTTTATCTCCATGGTCATCCAAATGATTTCATCGTCTTCATCATATTGGATATCATCCTTTATAAAACTCACTTGCCCATAAAAGTCATATCCGGTTCTACTGCTAGGCACATGGAGAAGATCAATATTCATATTTTTAGCCTTATGAAAAAGATGATTAAATAAGGCTTTTCCTATGCCTTTCCTATGCAATTCAGGTTTTACGTAGAAATTCGATATACTATACTTGGGTGTATCTGCATCCCCAAAGTTGGCAAGGGCACCTGTGGCAACTACTTCTCCTTCAATCTCTACCACGTATATATCTTTCCAGGTCATTTGATTCTTTAAGTCTTCAGCTTTATTGCGGTCCCTAAACTTCTCTACAATTTCTTGAGAATGCTTTTGAATGAGTACTTCATCAAAATTTCGTTGGATGATTTGGGCAACAGCTGTAAGGTCGCGTTCATTAATTTTCCTGATAACCATGTTTACTTCCCCCAGTATAAGTTGGTTTTTGTTTTTACCTATTATATCATAGGAACTAGAAAATATTTACAATTTATATTTGTAAGGAGACTATCATGAGGATAAGATGTTCAGCCCGTGTCATCGCCATAAATAAGGACAAGAGAGTTTTATTGTTTAAATATGAAGCCGACAGCATATTTGGCTCCCAAGGTCCAATAGGTAAACCATTTTGGGTAACCCCTGGGGGTGGAGTGGAAGATCAAGAAACCTATGAAGATGCAGCCAAGCGAGAACTGTTTGAGGAGTCTGGTCTTGTTCCGGTAGCTTTAAGTAAATGCATATGGAATAGAATAATAGAATTGACCTGGAAGGGAGAACTCATCCAATCACAGGAGAAGTACTATGTGGCTTACGTAGAAGAAGCAGATATTAAATTGGATAACCTGACTTTAGAAGAGAGAGATTTGGATAGTTTTAAATTGCTATTTTTTTCAAATGCCTATTTAATGTCTGTACGATTCGATATCAATGAAGAGGTTATATCTTTGCCTTTAGATGTTATTACCTATGTTTCAGGACTCGATAAATTTTTGAAAACGAAAGATTTTTACGAATATGGATTTAATTATGAGATACACATTTTTGGTAATATCACTCATGTCTATAGTGAATATGAAGCAAAGGCATCTTTAGAGGCTATTACCCCGGTAAAAAGCGGGGTCAATTTTGTTCAATTAATAAATGCTGGTGGTAAATGGAAGATATTAAACATATTATGGCAAGATAAATAAATATATTGTACCAATAACGCTACTTCAATATCCAAGGGGTCCCCCCTTATACCTTATATCCAGATGGTTACAATATATATCCGATCCATGGTCACGACTTTGCTGATCCGATCCACTGTTGTTTGTATCAGTGTCTTTGCTCCCCTCGTTCCTAACCAAAGCTCATATATTCTATCTTTCAGCTATTGGTATAAATTTCACTATGAAACTCCACATCACTCTGATTAGACATACTTTATATAAAGCTTGACTAGCAAATGTGTGCCAAATACTCCACCTGCTCTCATTGTATTGAATTAATCTGGTTTTAATCAATATCCAGTATTCAATCAAGGTTTGAAAGGCAGAATAAACCATGCTTTGCCCTACAATAGCACTGTAACTTGAATTTGATGTGGTTTGACAATATAGAACAAATATCGAAGGTCCTATTAGCCAATCATATACTATAGAACTTTTAAAGGTTTTTGGAAAATATCTTACTGGATAACTAAAATGATGTTTTCTCATTAACAAGCTAGAAATCAATATATTAGAAATAGCAGAAAAAATAAATAATATAAAGGATTGCTTTCTATATCTTCTTCTAAATAGAATCGGCATAAAACATAATCCTATCCCTGTTGCAATGTGCATAATTCTTCGACTACTCATTTCAATCACTCCCCATGATAGTATTATTCTCATCTACCTCAGTTTTATCATAATATTTCTACTTATCATAGAATCAGTACCCCCCATACCTCATTTAGTCTGCTCATTTGAATAAAAATAACCCTTATGTAAAGAATCTGCTAAAAAGATTTACTCCTACTTGATTGGATGGATTCTAATGATTAGCCGCTACTCTCGGTTTAATTATTTGTTTGATAGATTTATCAAGGAACAAGAAATATTTGTACATTAAGTTGATGAATAGTGGCTACTGTTTTATCCCAGCATCATTACAGTTCATTCTTGAGAGAGCTATGTAGGCGTGGTTGAAATCAGTAAGCTATTGGTTTCAGAACAGCGATATCCCTTTGGTAAACTAAAAATTTTTCGTGCCGTAATTGAAGAAAGGGAACCCTTCATTTTTTCAAGGTTCCCTTAGTTTAAATGATACTCATTTTGTTAGTTAGTTATTTACGTTTTCTTCCTTCTGCTTTTCATTTTATTTCCCCTTTTGCTTTATGGGTAATTTTATTTCATGCAAATCATATAAATCAGCTTTCACTTTCTTGCCACCCCTTGCATACATCGACCCATTCCAAACTCTTCGAATATTCTTCCAGCTCATCTGGCGTTAACTCAATGGCACTATTACTACTCCCACACGCCGGAAAGACTGTGCTAAATCTTCTTATAGAGATATCCAAATATACCCTGACACTTTCATTTACGCCGAAAGGACATACCCCGCCAATTTCATGACCAACAAATTCTATTACCTCATCTGATGCAAGCATCTTAGCTTTTGTCCTAAATAGTCCCTTAAATTTTGCATTATCAATTTTTGCATCGCCTGCAGCAACAATCAGTACACACCTGTCATCAACCTTAAATGATAACGTCTTTGCAATACGCTCCGGCTCGCAATGCAACGCCTGTGCCGCCAGATCAACAGTTGCGCTCGACACATCAAACTCTTGTATCTTTACATCCTTGTTCCACTTTTTTAAATATTCCCTGACTTTATCGATTGCCATTTTACATACCCTCCTTACGAATTTCACAATACTATTTTCTATGTATTCCACTTATTTCCTCCTAGTATGCAAAGGTCACGTCATATAAAATCTCTACCTTTTATCTTGAAGGGGAATGATGGAAAATGTCGAAGTAATCATTCAAGCAGCTTTAAGATATATCTTTTTACCAATACGTTACGAATATTCGAAAGGAGAAATCATGGAAGAAAATAAGAAAGTCTTTAAATCAATTGATGAATACATTGGTCAATTTTCTCCTGAAGTTCAGGAAATACTACAGGGGTTAAGAAAGATTATAAAAGAATCGGCACCGAGCGCAGAAGAAAAGATTAGCTGGCAAATGCCAACCTTTGTTTTGTACGGAAATTTAGTACATTTTGCTGCCCATAAAAACCATATAGGTTTTTATCCTGGGGTTAGTGGAATTGATGCCTTCAAGCATAAGCTATCGGAATATAAGGGATCAAAAGGCGCCGTGCAGTTTCCTATAAACAAGCCGCTGCCTTATGAATTAATAAGGGAAATAGTTAAATTTAGAGTTGCTGAAAATACAAAAGAAGCAGAGGCCAAATTGAAAAAAAGAAAACAATAGTTTCCTATTGTCCCTATTATAAACAATTAAAATGGCCACACGAATAGAATCAATGGTGCTCCAACGAGAAGGATCAGAATCGATAAGGGTAATCCCAGTCGCCAGTAATCTTTAAAATGGTATCCACCAGGACCCATGACCAACATATTGGATTGATGTCCAATTGGTGTTAAAAATGCTGCAGACGACGACACACAAACACCCATGAGCAGCGGATCTTGTGAGACACCCATAAATCCAGCCAAACTGATGGCAACGGATGCCATTA
>CALECF010000204.1 GCA_937948705.1 uncultured Anaerosolibacter sp.
ACCATGGAACTGGAAGAAGCGATACAGCTAGCTTTAGAAATTGGACTCAAGGAAATCGTCTTTACAGATCATGCAGAATTAAATGTATGGAGACCCGATGATTTGATCATAGATGATATATTTGACGAAGAAGGCTATATCGCTGCATTGCAGGCTGCAAAAGAGAAGTATAAGAATAAGATTAGAATCAAAATTGGTATAGAAATGGGTTTGCAGGTGGAAGAAAAGGAGCGGATTCATCGACTAATTCAAAGTCATCCCTTTGACTTTGTTATTGGTTCCAGTCATACCATTGATAAAGTAGACTTATATTACGGTCATTTTTTTATGGATAAGACAAAAGAGGAAGCTTATGAACGCTACTTTGGAGAGATTCTGAGGATTGTAAAAGAAGTAGATGACTTTGATGTATATGGACATTTGGACTTAGTAAGAAGATATGCATTAAATCAATATGAAGATATCGAATTAATCAAGAAAGATTATGAAATCATTGAGGAGATCCTAAAGGTTCTTATCGGAAAAGGAAAGGGAATAGAAGTAAATACATCGGGCTATCGTTACGGATTGAATACGGTGAATCCTTCTACAGAAATATTAAAAATGTATCACGAATTGGGCGGAGAAGTAATTACGGTGGGCTCTGATGCACATAAAAAGCAGGATGTAGGTTGTCGAATTTCGGAGACCTATGGACTATTGAAAGAAATAGGATTTAACTATATAACTACCTTTGATCAAAGAAAACCGGATTTTATAAAACTATAGGATTCAGAAACTTCTTCATAATGTGATAAAAATGGAATTTTTTTTATTCTTGTGGACAGTAAAAACGGTGATGGAGCTCACCTTTAAGCATTGCGCAGCACGCAATTAATGGCTCCTACTTGACGAAGATAGTCAAAGTAGGAGCCATTGCTTTTGTTTCTTTCATCTGTATAATGGAGACTTTATTCTCCAGGGCAATTGAAATCGCCTCTACGCGCATGAGATTTTAAAAGTATAGATAGATTTAAAAAAGGCAGCACGAATGTATGATCACAGGGGAGGTTGAAAACTATGGCACTTAGTCTTGGTATCATTGTTTTGCTAGGATTAATATTTAACAAGGTTTTTGAGAAGTTTAAATTGCCAGGCTTGTTGGGTATGCTAATTTTGGGAATGTTAATCGGCCCCTATGGATTTAATTTTATCAGCAGGGAAATATTGAACGTTTCTTCGGAACTTAGAAAAATAGCACTGATCGTTATATTGCTTAGAGCGGGCCTGGGCATTAAAAAAGAAACCCTCAATAAAGTTGGTATACCGGCAATGAAAATGAGCTGTATTCCTGGACTCATTGAAGGATTTGCTATTTTATTCACCGCAAGCTATCTTTTAGGAATCACTAGAATTGAAGCAGGAATCTTAGGTTTTATTATCGCTGCGGTATCTCCTGCCGTAATTGTTCCATCTATGCTTAATTTTATTCAAAGAAGGAAAGGTGAGAAAAAGGGAATCCCTACCTTAATATTAGCAGGCGCTTCTATTGATGATGTCTTTGCCATAACCTTATTTTCTACCTTTCTGGGGCTATATGGGAGTCATAATATAAATATTCTAAGACAAGTGTTGGACATACCTATTTCTATCGCTTTAGGTATTGCACTGGGCGTTGTGGTAGGGATGAGTATTGTGGTAATTTTTCAAAACTTTCATATACGGGATACAAAGAAAGCTCTAATTCTATTGGGTACGGCTATTGTATTTACAAGTATTGAAGATGCATTAAAGGATGTGATCCCCATCGCAAGCCTTTTGGGCGTAATGACCATCGGATTTATCCTTCTAGAAAAATACCCTAAAGTAGCCAATCGACTGGCGGAGAAATTTAATAAGATTTGGGTGTTTGCAGAGCTATTATTATTTGTTCTCGTGGGTGCCCAGGTTAATATTTATGTAGCGCTTAATTCTGGATTGGTCGGGTTTTTAATTATTGCAGTTGGACTCATAGGTAGAAGTGTGGGCGTACTCATATCGTTAGCAAGAACAAACCTAAATTGGAAAGAACGTTTTTTTTGTGTGTTTGCCTATATCCCGAAGGCAACAGTTCAGGCCGCCATTGGGGCAGTGCCCTTGGCAGTGGGTATACCCTCAGGAGAAATCATATTGGCCATATCCGTTTTATCCATTATCATAACCGCACCATTGGGTGCTATTGCCATTAAGATTACAGGGGAAAAGTGGTTGACTGTAGACAACGGGTAAGGGATGAAGGATTGAAAGGTCACGATTACTCACAGGCAGGATATTATTTTGTGACCATATGTACGAGAAATGGAGAATACATATTATGTAGGGATGAACCGTGTTCGCCCGGTATAGATCGTTTAATAGGAGGGAAATCATGAGCAATATTGGAAAGTTAGAGATATTTATGGTAGCAGCTTTGATTATTGGAATATGCTATTTATACAAGGAAATTAACAGAAAAAAGTACTTAGGGGAGTTGATTCTGAAATTACCTAAAGGCTGGAATACCAAAGCTGCAATTGGTTTTTGGATTTTGTTAGGATGTTTTTGGATATTTTTTTTAATGGAAAGTGGCTCAAATATAGGGCCAGACTATTATACCCGACCTGTAAGAAATTTAGCTACGCCAATTTTAGGGTTGCTAGCTTGTCTTTTAAATTTACTCAGGTATATAAATGTTAGGGAAATCAGAGAGAAGGGCATAACGATTCAAGAAGGCTTTGTCTATTGGAAAGACATAATAGGGTATAGCTGGAAGACAGGTTGCAAATTAGAGATTGTTTTTAAAGAACAAAATCCTCTATTTCCCAGGCGAAAAACAACGAAGGTTTGGGATGTTGAGCAGGAAAATAAGATCCGGGTAGATGAAATATTTAATCATTATACCAAGGACATCATATAAAAGGGGAAGGAACATCAGATATTCAAAGGGGGAATCACTATGAAATCCAACAAGCGTTATATAAATACAGCTATTACAACACAAATGATCATTGTACCTATTATACTTACAGTAAGTTTCATCGCGGGAGCAAGCCTCTTAGATGGATTTTTAAAACCATCCGATCTAGGAATCAATGGGGTAAGGTTTTTACATACTTTAATTGCCTTTACCAGTGCATTATTTATTGGAGGTACCGTTGGATTTATTTTTTCAAGATATGCCAAAGAAAAACCTGACAGGGAAAAAGTCAGATACTTAACACCTCTAGTTCCCATTATTTTTGCCCTTGTTTTAGCAATCCTTGCTTTCTTATTTTCTAAAGGAAATTATAATTCCCCTTGGTGGGGGATCTATGCTTTTAAAAATCCTGTTCTTATCGTTTTAAACTTCATTCTTGCTTTTGCTGGCGTCCCCCATATAATGCCCATTGCGGAGCTATCGGGATATATAGGTTTTGCAGGGGGAATGCTGCTGCATGAACAAGTATCCAAAACAGCAATCAAGAATAATATAGGAAGAAATTTTAAAATGGTATATGCAGGTCTATTTGCAGCTTTTATACTTTTCACCTATATCAACACGTATGATGTAATAAATAATGGAATCATAGAACTGCGCTATGGGCAGTCAACCCTAGGAAAGGATTTAACAGAATTTGATTTAATGAGAATAGCTCCTTTTAAGGAGAACAATGGACTTGCAAAGCTTGAGGGTAAAGCTACCCTTCAATTTACTAATTTGGAAGATATGCCACGTCTTGACGGTGCAACAGCGGCTTATCCCGTGTATGCGGCTTTTGTTGAAGCAGTATATCAAGGACTTGGGGATTACTATGAGGGAAACAAAAACAATCATGAAAAAGATATGTACACTGCTTTTGTTGCTAGCGAAGATTATCCCCTGAATATTATTCAATGCTCAAAAACTTCCGAGGCCTATGAAAGATTGATACAGGGAAAGACTGATATTATTTTTGTCGCAGAACCATCAAAGGCTCACGTTGAAAAGATAAGAACCAAGGGAGATGAATTTGTTCTGACACCTATCGGAAGTGAAGCCTTTGTCTTTTTTACAAATACAGATAATCCGGT
>CALECF010000205.1 GCA_937948705.1 uncultured Anaerosolibacter sp.
AAATGTCCACTTCAATAATCACACCTTTCATTCCTCCTTGTAAAATATTTGATAATATTTTACAGGATTTTTATGATAAGTGGTAAACTTATTCAATGTCAAAATGCCTTGAAGTGGTACACTTTTACGATATCATTTACAGCTAGCAGCAGTTGCTGAAAAAATAGATAGATTTAAGGCTTTAAACACTGAAGTTTTAGCCATCACAACGGATAGCGTCTATAGTACCAAAGTAATGATTAAAACTTCACCTTCTGGCAGAATGGTGAATTTTCCAATACTATCAGACCGCTCCTTAACTGTTTCAAAGCAATTTGGTATTTTAAATGAGGATGCAGGATTTGCTTATAGAGGGTCTTTTTTAATAGATCCACAGGGAAAAGTACAATGGTCTGTTGTCAATCCTCAACCAGTTGGAAGAAGTATAGAAGAAACTTTGAGAGTTATTGCAGGACTACAATATAATCTTGCTACTGGCGAGGGTTTGCCACCTAACTGGAAACCTGGTGATAGGGGAATACCTACTGGATGGGATTATGTAGGAAGGTATTAATGAAAATTGCAGGTGCGGGAGCTCACCTGCAATTCCCTTCCCACTTGATACAAAAAAGGAATCAAAAGAAATATTCCCTTGACGCCAACCCATATAAGCATAAAAAACTAATCAGGTTTACTCACTTTCCAGATAATGCATATATATTTCCATCATAACTTCCAACATAGATGATTCCGTCTTTAACAGCCGCCGAAGCTCCAATAGGTCCTTCAGCAGTAAATTTCCACTTCATCTCTCCTGTGTTTACATCAATTGCATATAAATTTTTATCCCAGCTTCCTATATATAGCATATCCCCTGCTATTATAGGAGACGCAAAGAACCTAAGGTTATTATGAATCCAACTTCCTATGTATACATTACCTGATTCATCTCTGAGGCTTTTATCTGTCCTCTTAAATTTCCATTTCATTTTACCATCTAAATCCAGAGCACCTACTCTTGGATTATGCCATCCAATCGTTCCATAATATAAGACACCTTCTTTATAGGCCAATGTTGAATATATTGGTTGATCTGCTGAATACACTGACCATATTTCTTTCCCCGTTCTGCTATCTAAGGCGTATATACAATGATCTATGCTCCCAAAATATACGACCCCGGCATAGATCGTAGGAGATGATTGTATTTCCCAGATAGGGCTAGCGGGATGAGGTTTTATTTGATATTTCCACTTCAAGTTTCCAGTTTTGACGTCAAGACAATACATATGACCATCAAAGCTTCCGAAGTAAACCCTTCCCTTATAAATTGCTGGAGAACTTTTTACACCCGCTCCTGTTTTGAATTTCCATTTCATCTCTCCTGTTTCTATATCTAATGCGTACATGTGACCATCATAACTGCCAAAGAAAACAGTTTCATTCTCGACTGCAGGAGATGCGGCAATGATAACATCTGTTAATTCATTTTTGGTTATACGTTCCGCTGAGGAAAAATGCCATTCCTCCTCTCCACTATTCTTATTAAGTGCATAAAGGTTCCCATCCTCGCTGGAAAAGAGAACAAAATCATTATAGACACAGGCTGTTGAACGTATATCTCCTTCTGTTTGGAAGTTCCATATCACTTTACCTGTTTGAGTATCCAAAGCATATAGATAGTCATCATTACTTCCAATAAAGACAACATTATCGTTGACAATGGGCGCTGAGTTAATCGATCCCCCTGTTTTAAATTGCCATTTTACTTGTTCAAATCTTGTGACTTCCTGGGTTTCATAATTTCCTGTGTGTTGATTATTCCCTTGATACATAGCCATAGCAGGAATACTTTCATCCATGTCTACGCTTTTATATATTCCAAAACTTAAAACAATTATCACAAGCATGATGGGCAAAAGATATTTCTTCACAAAATCACACCCTTCATTAATAATATTAAGTAAACCATCTTGGTTTCTGGAGTTTCCATAAGCTTGTATCTTTTTAAAAGTCATATCTTTAAAAGTAGGAATATATTGAATCTGATTTATATGTATTACTAGATTCTTAAAGTATTCAAGGCAATTTTTCCTCGTATTCTATTAAACTTTTATAGAAAGTTCATGAAGATCCTTTTAGATAATCTAACTGTACTATGCATATATACTAGTGCTTATGAATACCAATGTCAATCCTATAAAAATAAAGCAAGAGAACAGAAGTCCCTTGCTCATTAATTAACTATTCTCTTTTTAATATTGATAAGTACCCACTTGCCTAAATGTTTTTAAAAAATAGTCGAATTACGTCGGCGCCACCAATCACGGTTCCTAATGTACTACCCAAATTTGTCAGGGTAACTACTAGCAAAATACGGGTTACCCTATTGGTCCAAAACCCTTTAAGGCTAAAAACATGCTCTGACAGATTCTCAAAATCTTCTACCTTTGGACGGCGGATATAGGCTTCAACAATTCCCGCAAACCATCCAGCTGCAACCAGTGGATTTAAAGAGCTCAATGGCGCTACAACAAAGGCAGTAATAATGGTGAGGGGATGTCCAAAAGCAATTAACGCTCCAATGGCTGCCAACAATCCATTCCATAGCACCCAGCTCATGGTTTGATTCACCCCAGCAGAACGATTTGCATAAAAGGTATATCCAATAATGCCAAGAATGAGAAGGGGAACTATCCAAGCAATCATTTTAGGAACTTTAGATTTGGGTGGAAGTTGAGAGAGCGCCGCTAAATCATGTTCTTTTTTAATTTCTTCTTTAATTCCAGGAACATGTGCTGCGCCTAAAACTGCAACAACCTTATTTCCTGGGGCGTTTTTGATCTTCTGGGCTAAATACTGATCTCGCTCATCAATTAAGGGGATTTTTAATTTAGGAAAGGATATGGTGAAATCATTTAGCATAGCATCAAGCATGTCCTGAGACTTCAATTTTTCCATTTCCTCTTCCGAAATACTCTCATCATTGAAAATACTAAAGAGAATCTGTGAGAGAAGCTTAGCCTTTCCCCATAGCCCTATTCTATGCCAAATTCGAGCAAAGGTTATTTGTATATTCCGATCCGCTAAGACTAGATTGGCCCCTATTTCTCTCGCTGATTCAATCCCTTGAATCATTTCTTGCCCAGGCTTAATACCAAATTGCTTTGCCAATCGTTTTTGAAAGGACGATATTACAAGATTCATCAAAAGAAAAGTCGCTTTCTTTTCTTTAATCACCTTAAAAATATCCATTTCTTTCCATTTATTTCCAGCCATGATCGCTTGATATCTTTGCTCATCTAATTCTATACAAACAGAGTCTGGTCTTTCAGATTCGATAACTTCCTTTACTTGTTCTGCGCTTTGTTTTGATACGTGGGCAGTTCCAATAAGTATAAGTTCCTTATCCTCTAAATATATTCGAGTAATATTCTCTTCAGACATATGATCCCTCCTTCTATTAGATATATTCTACCTTCACTCTAGCAGATTTATAATTTCTTCTTAGATATATGGTAAACCAAGTTGTTAATATGAGTCCTTTTAATACACTGCTCATACTGATACTCCACCAAACTCCGTTTAATCCTAATAAATTTTCATTGGATAAAATTAAGGCAGCGGGTATTCTAAGGGCATTCAATGCGATACCAATAACAGCTGGGGGGATCGTTTTTCCTAATCCGTTAAAGGCGCCTGCAGTAGCAATTTCCATACACATAAAAAATTGTGACAATCCTAGTATTTTTAAGTAAACAATTCCGTATTTTATGGCTTCCTCTTCGGGAATAAAAATTGCAAAGATCGGC
>CALECF010000206.1 GCA_937948705.1 uncultured Anaerosolibacter sp.
AAGGTTATCCCCTTCTTTTATGATGGGTGCCGCCTTCGTAGAATCAATAGCTCCTACTTCGTTATTATTCATCTGAATAATATACCAATTGCCAACTTGATCCAACACATTTACTTCTTGATTTCGATTAAGCGTTCCAACGGTTCGGAAGGCTTCGCCAGTACCAGCCTTAACATCTACTGCACTAGCCGTAATTCTACAGTTTCTTACTCTTTCTGTTTGTGTTATTGATGATTCGTTGGTCTCTAGATCCTGCTGCGGTGTAGCAGGTCTTTGTTCTGCTCTTTCTTGTGGTCTTTGTTGCGGCCTAGGAGCACATGCTGAAAATATTAGCATGACTGCAACAAATATCATTAGCATCTTTCTCATTTTTATCACCTCACTAGTATTATTTCCTGTCTATTAAAATTAATAATCTTTATTGAAATGTAAGATTTAACAAATAAGTAAAGTAATGATATACGAAAACCTTAGGTTTCACGAACACATTTTAAACTTTTTCATATTATGAATGGATATTAAAAATGTGTGGGGTGATGAAAACATGTTTCCATATTATCCACCTAGGCCTTTCCCCTATAATAATGGCTCTATAATCTCATATCCTTTTATGTTCTCGGCAGCATATTCCAACTATCCAATCACAAGCAATCTATATGATCCAAACAACTATCGAAACAATATAATGCCTTCTCCTCCAAGGAGCTTATCCACTGATAAAGATCTGTCTTATCATTATTTGTCAGTAGGAAGATTAGATTCGATATCCAATACCAATAGATCCGCCACCCACCCAGAGCATGAAGAGAGAGCGACTACTTTCCGTAAATTAGTGGATACCCATACAACAGATGCTCTAGATTTGTTAAATGATGAAAATCTTCCCTTTTCTACTTTATTCCAGCTTCGTGATGACATTAAAGAACGGGTTTTATTCGAAGGTCTGAGCCTTCGAAACAAAACAGCCCTCATCCTTGCTGAGGATATGTTGTCTCGCAAAGTAGAGAAGTGCTCCATAGACTTCTCCTCCTGTGACTATATCCAGTCTGTCCATTCTGCCCTAAAATGGATTGTAGAAACAGGCTCCATCCAGGATGGTCTAAGCAATGATCATGATACAGTAGTAGATGTGGCAGCAGCATTTCTTTTGAAACTATTTCATGAAAAATCAATTCTTCCGACGATAGCAGACATGATGTTCCAAAGAAATAGAAAAGGACTACTTACCCATGATTTGGTTTGGGCATTCTTTGAAGCGAGAGACCCTCAGAGCTTGGTTTTAATCGCCAATCGTTTAAAATCAGAACATGAAAAAGATGTAGAATTTGCCCGCAAGCTTTTGAATTTTGTGCCAGGAGTGCATAAAAGCGGTCATACAGATATGAATCAACAATATTCTTATATTATTAACTGGCTTCACGACAATTGCCCATTTCTACAGTATACGGGCGAAAGTCCTCAGCAGCTCAATAGCCCAATCCCTTATGTGGTTGTTTTAGAAGCCAAATATCTATGTAAGACACTTAGTACGGATACAGGAAAGGTGCTGGAGTCTTTAACAAATAAAGATTATCATCTTATAGATCGCTTTACTAAATTAGATATGAACCATAAAATTTTACTCTCAGACTTCTCGTTTTCACTCCATCAAAAGAACCTGTCTGGATGGAAAATGTGGCTACAGTATCCCATCACTGAGCAAATAAAAATCGCTAAAGCTAGAATAGGAGGGGGACTATGACCATAATTGCAGGTAATACTGCTCTTCCAAATAATTTTATCAATCAGTATCCATCCAATAGCGTTGAAAGAAAAGTCATAGATATCCTATCCTCCAGCAATCAAGTTTATCGGTATGAATCAATAAATCAGCTTAAACTAGAATTAGAGCTGCGAGCAAATGTGGTAAGCGCTTCAAGAGAACTCTTCTACAGCGGCCTCGCTTTTCGGACCTTCCGGAACTCCGTTTGTAATCCAGCATATTGGAATCGAAATGCCGACGGAGGCTTTTCCTCAAAGGATGGGGTTCCTTCATCGGAAGCCATTAGAGATATTTTTAGAAATGGTTCTAGATATGGGACTGAATGCGCCACTGCCATCGTTATTGTTTACTTTAAAGCAGTGCTAAATGTCTTTCCCCATGAAGTTTTTAATAGGATATTCCCCAGAGTACATCTTATGAACTGGCAGCAGTTGGATAACGATCTTCGTATTGGCTATTTTAGAAATCCTATAGATTACTTGCCTGGAGATTGTAGATACGTTAGAAACCCAGATGTAAACCCTCTAACCCCTGAATGGCAAGGTGAAAATGCAATAGATCTAGGCAATGGATTTTACTATGGTCATGGTATTGGCATAAAAACCGTAGATGCGATCATTGCTGCTTTAAACAACAACAGAAGACCGGGCTCCACCGAATCTGCATATTTGACGGACTCAGTAAATCGATTAGGTTTTATGCATCTCGCTTCTTTGTACTATCGCTTTGTTTCAACATAAAAAAACAGAAACTGTTCACATCAGAACGGTTTCTGTTTTTGGCATCTCCTCATCGATGATTATTTTCTAAAAAAAACACAATCTCTTCTGCCTTTATCGGTCTGCTAAACAAAAACCCTTGTACTTCATTGCAATTCTTACTTGACAAGAATTCCAACTGTTGTTCAGTCTCTACACCCTCAGCCACAACAATCATTTCCAAGCTGTGCGCCATGCTTATAATGGCATTAATGATTGATTCTCCACTGGTGTTTTTTCCAATATCTTTTATAAATGATTTATCAATTTTCAAACTGTCTGTGTTAAACTCTTTTATATAGCTAAGGGAGGAAAACCCTGTTCCGAAATCATCAATAGAGATTTTTACGCCCATACTCTTCAACATCTGAATCATTTTTACTGTTCTTCCTGTATTCTTCATAATCATATTCTCTGTGATTTCTAGCTCTAATAAATGGGGTTTTAGCTTTGTCACATCTAAAACCTTTCTTATAACCTCCACCAGATCTTGCTTTTGAAACTGCACAGCTGATATATTCACCGAAATTCTTAAATTATGGTACCCCGTATCATGCCAGGCTTTAGCCTGTTTACATGCAGTGAGCAGTACCCATTCACCAATAGAAAGGATCAAGCCTGTCTCCTCCGCGATTGGAATAAAATCAACCGGTGATACCAGACCTAGGGATGGATGATTCCAACGAATAAGGGCTTCTACTCCTAACACTTCCTTTGTTTTTAAATCCATACGGGGCTGATATGCGAGATAAAGCTCTTCTTTTTCTAGAGCTCTCCGGAGATTATTCTCCATTTCTAAACGTTCCAAAGCACGGGCATTCATACTTTCAGTATAGAATTGATAATTGTCTCTGCCAAGTTCTTTGGCCCGGTACATAGCCGTGTCCGCATTCTTGATTAATTGATCCAAATCTTCCCCATCACAAGGATAAAGACTAATACCAATACTGGTAGAAATAAAAATTTCATGGCCATTAATCATAAATGAATCCTTAAATGCATTCAAAACCTTTTGGGCAAGCTTAGATATGTTTTCTTCCCTAGATACCTCGGGGAATAACAGTACGAACTCATCTCCCCCCATTCGTACCACCATATCATCCTCACGGACAATTTTTTTGAGACGGATTGCTGTTTCTTTCAAAAGTTCATCCCCGGCTGCATGTCCTAGGGTGTCATTGATAAACTTAAATCGATCCAAATCTAAAAACATAATCACAATATTCGTTTTCTTGCGATGGGCATGAGATATCAGATAGTTCAATTGTTCCTTGAAAAGTGCTCTATTGGGTAGTCCAGTCAATCCA
>CALECF010000207.1 GCA_937948705.1 uncultured Anaerosolibacter sp.
CAAAGGCCTCCTGTGACCAAGGGACCGTAAAGCATAGACTTTCGATTTCTAAAACCTGAGAAATATCGTCCACGGTCATACTTCTAATCTTCGCCACATCCATCATGATCACACCTTTTCATTTTCTCTTCATACTGTCGCTCTGCTTCAGCCTTCCTCAGGTAATTTGGAGTCAATGCAAAGAAACTCTCCAGATTTTCATCTTTCGCCTTCTGTAAAGCCAGTTGTGCCACCGATGAAGCCCTTGGCATCCTTGCAGTATTTGGAGAAAATATAGCTCGGTTTCCTAGATTCTTTATCAGCACTTCAGCATTCTTTTCGATGCCATCGCCTACAAAAATGACCCGCTCTGACCTTGCCAACAATTTCTCCATGAGTTCATCAAGGGATATGGCCATAGGCGCTTCAATGCTATGCAGGTCACCTGCTTCCCACTTATATATAGCAGTATATACCTGACTTCTTCTAGCATCCAATATTGGACAAACAAGGCCTTCACAAAATGGCAAATTAAATGCCAGTGCATCTAGGGTGGATACCCCTACTACTGGAATGTTCATGGCATGGGCCAATCCTTTGGCAGTGGCAACCCCAATTCTCAATCCTGTAAAAGATCCAGGCCCCTCTGCCACTGCAATCAAATCTATATCTTCCATGGTTAAATCACAATTTCCCATTAATGCTTCTACCATAGGCATAAGTTTTTGGGAATGAGTCCGTTCATGGTTGATGATGTGTTCTCCAATAAGCTTCTCATTATCCATTACTGCCACGGAGGCCACAATGGATGATGTATCTAATGCCAGTACCTTCATATCTGCCTCAACTCCTCAATCATCCGTTGGAAATGTCCTGTCGTACCCTTTATTTCGATTTCTCTGCTCTGATCTCCATCACCTCTAGTGATATGTATCCATAGGTGCTCCGCTGGAATCAATTCTTCAATTACCGATGCCCACTCAATCAGGCAAACGCCATCTCCATAGAAATACTCCTCATAACCAAGATCCTCCATCTCTTCAACCTTCCTAATTCTATATACATCAAAGTGATAAAGGGGTACTCTCCCCATATACTCATGAATCAATGTAAAAGTTGGACTAGTAACATCCTCCTCTACACCCAATCCCTTTGCGATGGCTTTTGACAATGTAGTTTTGCCTGCGCCTAAATCTCCCGTTAAACAAACCACATCTCCCTTTGATAAGAGACCTCCTAATTTATATCCTAATTGGTGAGTAACATCCTCCCCATGACTAACAACTTTAACCACGACTGCACCTCAATTCATTGAATTTATGCTGATTAAATGAATATCATCTATTCTCTATTTTATCCCCGCCTAAAAATGATTGCTTCTGACCTCTAACCTCTAATCATAGTTTCTCCAAAATCATATCATAATTATATATTTTATGGAAAAATGATGCAATGAGAAAAACACTCCAGGGTGGAGTGTTTCTATCTTCTTGCTCTGCCCGTTAGAATCGTCATAAAGGCAGCAGCAGCATAGACACCGATTAGGAATAGGATAGCTGAAGCTATGAAATGCAATGCATCACCTTCTTCAAATCAAAGCTACACTACATTACCATTATATCCCTTTCCCCTTTATTGTGTGCACCCTTCCCATTTTTTCCCTTACATCCACTTCAAAGAATCGTCCATTGGCATCAGCAAATAAAAAAAAGCTGCATTTTCGCAGCATTATGGTCTTTCCTTTTCTAATTCACATTCTGTATAGTGCTGAATGATGAGTTGATCAAGTCTTTGACTTAATATTACGACCTCGTCATCTATAATCATATCTTTATGAATCATCAAATCTTCTAACTGACTGCGAATCTCCTCTATTTCCATGATTAGCCTATCCTTGTTGCCGCTGGTCATAATATCCACCCCCATATATAATATATACCTGCAGTACCCATTTTATAAACAATTTTTACTGAAAAGTTTCTATAATATTTCGAAAACTTTTATTGTAATAAATTTAAAAACAGGTCTAACACAATGTTAGACCTGTCTGTCATTACTTCAAAATTGGTGATAACTTTTTATAAAATAGTCCTGCAATGATGGATACCACCGTGCCTTTTAAGATGTTAAATGGTACAAAAGCATACAATATTAGTGTTTTCATATCCACAATGGCTCCATTTGCTGCCGCACTCATTTCAATAATTTTATCCATAGGCATAAACTTTGTGTAGAAAGGAAGGGTGATGTAGTAGTTTGATACCACACCCATAAGGACCATGGAGATGATGCCCACGATCATTCCTAAGATTGCTCCATTTTTTGTTTTATTTTTAAGATAGATAATTGAAGCGGGAACTACGAAGGCTGAACCCACAAGAAAATTAGCAAGTTCTCCAACGCCGCCTGTAGTTGTCTTGGTCATAAAATGAAGTATATTCTTTACGAGCTGTATGATAATCGCAGCCCCTGGTCCCAAAGTAAATCCACCAATTAATGCTGGGATATCACTTAAATCAATGGTTAGAAAAGATGGAAAGAAAAACAGCGGGATCTCAAACAACATAATAATATAGGCTAGCACCGAAAGTATCGATACCTTTGTTAACGTCTTTGTTGATGTCTTTTGATTCACTTTTCCATTTAATGAAATTTTGTTTGTCATAATCGCTCCTCCTAGTTTAAATAATGAATTAGATGGAAAAATAATAAACACCTGAAGCACATATCCTCAGGTGTTAAATCACTATAAAGCATAGCAATTCATCATCTTCTTCCATCCAGACTTTACTGTCGGTACTGGAGTTACACCAGTTCTGCAACTTTCGTCGCTCGCGGACTTTACCGCCGGTCGGGAATCTCACCCTGCCCTGAAGACCTTCATTCATTCAGTTGTTTTCATTACTTCTTCACGTTTATTATATAGCAGTGCCTTGTTTCTTTCAAGATTTATTTTAAGATCTTATTCAGAATCGTAAACTCTTGCTGCAAGGTGATATCTTTTTTGCAACATATATATCCAATCATCGCCAAAATGCTATTGTGAGGAATAAGAAACAATAATCTTAACCATTCATCTGACAAGATATGGGCAATGTTAACATCGAAAAAAATATATATGCAACCCTCTGTGATAATTACCACTGCGAAGGAAATCAAAGCAGCAATCAAAGCCGTAGGGAAATTTACTCGAATGAAGATACACATATAGCCTACAATCGCGATGAATTGTACTACAGTATGGATCCCGAAATCCATATATCTCCGAATGAAATATGCGGTAATCCCCTGGAGTATTCCTACGAAAATGATTTTTTTCCATGATGTCCTTACCCCTAGAAAGGATAATCCTGCCCAAAGAATCAGGATCGCCTCCGGTATTGCCCCCAGCAATAAAACACTTACCGGTAAAATATCCATATCCCCAAATCTCCTTTATATATTGTTAGACGTTAACCCCTCTTATAGACCACTTTTCCATCAATTACTGTGTAATCCACCCTGGATTGCAATGCAAATGGATGTCCATCCCAGATCACAAGGTCTGCATCCTTTCCCTCTCGGATGCTGCCTACGCGATTATCAATACCTAGAATTTCTGCCGCATTGATGGTAATGGCTTTCAATGCTTCCTCTTCATCCATACCAGCCTTTACCGCCAAGGCTGCACACATAGGCAGATATTGGAGGGGGATCACTGGATGGTCCGTCATAAGGGCAATCTTCACCCCTGCCTTGCTTAGAACACCTGCTGTTTCAAAGGTTAGATTCTTCAGCTCATATTTTGAGCGATCACTTAGACTTGGACCTACAACGGCATATAGACCTTCCTCTTTGATATGCTCAACAATGAGATGTCCTTCTGTGCAGTGTTCTAAAGTAACCTTTACACCAAATTCCTTGGTGATACGAATCGCCGTAAAAATATCATCGGCACGGTGAGCATGGGCCTTGAATGGGATCTCGCCCCTTAATACAGGCTGAAGCGCTTCCATTTTTATATCAAACCCTGGTTTTTTTGATGGATCATCTTTTGAAGCCCTTAGTTTCTCTCCGTACTCTTGGGCCTTGAACAAAGTATCCCTCAAAATCGCTGCTGTAGCCATCCTGGTGCTGGGTGACTGCTTCTTATCATGATATACTCGTTTTGGATTTTCTCCAAAGGCACATTTCATCGCAACGGGATCCTTAATAATCATATGGTCTATTCTGTCACCGTGGGTCTTTATAGCAGCAAATTGTCCTCCAATCACGTTGGCACTTCCAGGACCTGTGGCCACCGACGTAACGCCTCCCTCATAGGCATCCCTAAAGGTTCTATCCATGGGATTGATGGCATCAATGGCACGCAAATGAGGTGTTACAGGATCTGTCATCTCGTTTCCATCTGCCCCTTCAAATCCTATAGCATCCTCCCACATTCCAAGATGACAGTGAGCGTCAATCAATCCAGGGGTAACGATCTTCCCTAATGCATCAATCACTTGAGCATCTAAAGGCACCACAATATTCTCACCTATTTCTTGGATCTTTCCATTCTCAATTAAAATACTTGCCCTATCATATATCCTTCCATCCATGGTTAAGATAGTCCCATCTTTAATCAAAATCATACACTTTCCTCCTAATCTATTCCAGTATAGCTCGTTCGTATTCTATCGAAAGAATTTCACCTACAAACCATACATAAATTACCAATAATACAAAACTATATCGTTACTTTTTCTACATCTATCAGATAAATCCTTCAAAGAATGCCAATTGGAAAAAAATTGTAATGGTTTGCTCCTCGTTCATCCTTCGACTTTATCCTTTGTTCATCTTGTCCTTAGGCTTTTTCTCATTCTTTTCTAAAAAGTGAGTGTCCATAAAAAAACTATTTTTCCATCTATAAAAATGTATTATAATATATCTAGGCTTATTAAAAATTTTTAAACGTTACAAAATAATAAGCTTTCGGAAACAATTGATTTGAGAGGAGTTTTTCAATGAAAAAGGGAGATTTTTTATGGCTATTATCCTTACTTGCTGTGTCTACACTCTTACTTAGTCCTGCAACCCATAGTATTTTCATTGCCACAACAAAAGCCCATCCCTATCTCATGGGATTTGCTAAAGTAGCGATTCTAGCTACCATGGGTGAGCTGCTTGCCATTCGTGTTGTGGTGGGGACATGGACCCAACCCGTTGGGCTTTTCTGGCGCATGGTCATTTGGGGCCTCTTTGGTATGACCTTTGCTGTAGCATTTCCTATCTTCGATGCTGGAGTCCGTGGCGCCATCGGTGCAGGATTGATCTCCGATTTCGGTGGTAACAAGCTTGCCATAGCATTCTTTATCAGTGCATTTATGAATCTTATTTTTGCTCCAACCTTTATGGGGCTTCACCGTATCACAGATACCTATATCGAATTGTGTAGTGGTAAATTTGCAAATCTAAGCAAGGTTTCTATCCACAAAGTGGTGGAACATATTGATTGGAAAGTTCTTGTTGCCTTTGTTTATCTAAAAACAATTCCATTTTTCTGGATTCCTGCCCATACCATTACCTTCCTACTCCCACCAGAGTATAGAGTGTTAATGTCAGCTTTCCTTTCCATCGCCCTGGGCGGTATCCTTTCCTTCGTAAAGAGAAAAGGGCAGACGGCGTAATCGAAAAACGGGCAGGATAACCCTGCCCCTACGAACTGCTATACACACTAGTAGACCAGCTACCTTAAGTCAATAGGAATCTTTAGAAAAATATAATAAATTTGATTGATGGAAAATAGGCACAACAAATAAGCCAAGGAAAAGTACGAACATTGGCTAACATGAAATATATTGTAAAAACTTATGCTACTAAGCTTAGTTGTTTCTTGTGTGCTTCCCGATGTTCTTCTGCGGTTTTAATGATAAAAGGCTTCATATCTCTAAGTACGGCGAAAATGATATTCGAAATTTTATGCATAACCGCACCTAACGCAACCATTTTAGGTTTAGATTGTTTCTTTTTTTCATAGTACTCTTTTAATACAGGGTTGTTAGAAGCACTAACACACACTAAGGCAACGGTAAATAGGACCCTCCTAGCTAGGCTGGACCCACGCTTAGACATAGAGATCCTTGTTCCTTTAAACTTGCCTGATTCCTTTACAGAAGGATCAAGACCAAAATATGCGTATAGCTGTTTAGGTTTTTTAAATGCTGAAAAATCACCAATCTCGCACATTAGTGTGACAGCAGAAATAAAGCCAATTCCTTTGATTGAGTCCACTAGATGGATTTGTTTAACCAAATTATCATCTTCATATTTCATAGTAAAATCTTTAATCTTTACTAGGATTGATTCAA
>CALECF010000208.1 GCA_937948705.1 uncultured Anaerosolibacter sp.
GTGTTTACAAATCTTAAAAACAATCAGAAAAAGATGTAGCTCATTCGAAAAGGCAAACTTATTGAAAAATAAGGACGCAAAGCCACGGGTCTAACGTAACCATGCTATGATCGCCGAGCTGCTGTAATCCTCCTTATGTTCCTTTCCCTTTGTCCCATCCTCGACTTGAGCAACTCAATAAAAAGGAGAGAATCATATGCTAAAAAGGATTACCCTACGTACAAAAATCATCTTGCTACTAATCGTATTGACTGTATCCTCGGTGTCTACCGTAGGCTATATGTCGGCAAAGGGCCAAATGAATAGCCTTCAGGACAACCTTACCAGTACTGCCACACGCCTTGCAGATAACCTAAGTGAGGAAATCAATCTGTTTTTAACCCAAAATGTTACGGTTATCGAAGGGATCGCCTCCCTTCCTCATGTCCGCAGCTTTAATGCAGAGGATCAGCGTCTCGTTTTAGAGGCACTAATTAAGAATCATACCAGCTTTGCATTGATCTTTGCCACAGATACCACTGGGATGCAGGTGGCTCGTTCTGATGGACGGGATCAGTTTGACAATCTGGGAGAAAGAGATTATCTAAAAGCAGCTATTGCCAATAAAAAAACCACTATCAGCGATGTGATTATATCTAGAACCACAGGGAAGCCTGCCATCGTTGTCGTTGCCCCAGTTCTAAGTCCTAGTGGGGAATTTATCGGAACCATTGGTGGCACCTTGGACCTTTCCAGTATTGAAGAAATGCGTAAAAGAAGGGCTATGGGTGAAACTGGTTATGCTTTCATCACCGACACCCAAGGGCAAATATTAGCCCATCCAGATATAGCAATGGTGGAAGCCCAGGAAAACGTATCCGATATTCCCGTAGTAGCAAAAGCACTACAGGGACAAAAGGGTCACGAGGATTACATATATAAGGATGCACATATCTTTGGCGCTTATACAACAGTTCCCCTTGTTGGGTGGCCTGTGGTAGTGCGCCAGCCTTTCGCAGAAGCCTATGCGCCAGTACAGGCGACAAAAAAAGAAACCGTTGCACTCATTGGAATCGTGTTAATGGTATCTATATTAATGGGCTATCTATTTTCTCGCTATTTGCTTAAACCGATTACCGTGTTATTAGAGGCATCACGAGAATTTGCCAAGGGTAATTTAGCCTACAGTTTCTCCATCAATACTCAAGATGAAATTGGAAATCTTGCAGAATCCTTTCACAACATGCGAGACAATCTTAAGGATTTGATCAAAAAAATAGTCCTTGCATCTGAACAAATTGGTACGACTTCCACTGCCGTGTTAGAATCCTCACAACAAACCAATATCGTTGCAACACAGATTGCTGAAGCGATTGGACAACTGGCCTTAGGCAGTGACGAACAAGCGAAGAGCGTCCAAAGCAGTTCTGAATCCGTCCGTAGTATCGTAAATTCTATTGATTATATCACAAAGATCAGTATAGAGTCCTTTGAGTCAGCATCTGATGCAGAAAGCTTTGTTACCCACGGCGTAAAGACTGTTGAGGAACAGGAGCAAAAAATGAAAGAAAGCAGCAATACTGTACGTCATGTTGCCGATACGATCCTATCCCTAAATGAAAAATCCCTTCAAATCGGAGAAATCGTTGAGGTAATTCAAGGCATTTCATCTCAGACAAATCTTCTTGCCCTCAACGCTGCCATTGAAGCAGCCCGAGCAGGAGAACATGGGAAGGGTTTTGCAGTGGTTGCCGATGAAGTAAGAAAGCTGGCAGAAGAATCTCAAAAATCAACAGAAAAAATCCAGCAATTAATTAAGGATATCCAGAGTGCTATCAATGCTGCAGTACGCGAATCCGATTCTGCAACAGAAACCATCGTACAGCAAGAAAAAAACACCCGAAATACCACAGAGGTTTTCAGAAAAATCATGGATAATGTACAGCGCATTACCCTACAGGTAAAAGATATCACTACAGCTACACAATCTGCAACAGAACAAGGCAAGTCTATTGCTTCAGAGATCGACAGTATTTCAGCAATCTCCCAAGAAACAGCTGCAAGTACAGAAGAGGTCGCTGCCTCTACGGAAGAACAAACTGCCTCTTTAGAATATATCAATGCCTCTATTGAGGAACTAAGTGATTTAGCTACACAGTTAAAAGCATCAGTTAGTAGCTTTAAGTTATAAGTGAGAATTATAAAAGACGCGTATCCAACGATATGCGTCTTTTATAATTTTATAGTAATACCTCTTGAATAATTCTTAGCCCATTTTTATAACATATTTTTTCAACTTCTTCCCCGCTAAACTTATTCTTTTTCAATCCTGTAACTAGCTTGTCCATTTGACCAATATTTTCAATCTCCAGTCCTGGACTGGTGCCATCAAAATCGGAGCCAATAGCAATGACATCTATTCCTCCCACGTTCCTTATATGTTGAATATGACGTACCATATCCTCTACCTTACTTTGCTCAGAATTCCCTAAAAACTCCTTCTCAAAGTTTATTCCCATGACACCACCCTGTTCTGCTAAGGTGCGAATCATCTCATCCGTCAAGTTTCTACTATGATTTGTAATCGCTCTCGCATTGGAGTGAGAAGCAATAAATGGTTTCTTAGAAAGCCTTGCCACATCATAAAAGCCTTGATCTGACAAGTGAGATACATCGATTAGCATACCCAAACGATTCATCTCTACCACTACTTCTTCTCCGAAACTTGTCAGCCCTAAACCGCTAAATTCTGGTTTACAGTTTGGATATCCGATCTCATTAGGGTAATTCCAAGTTAGTGTAATCAATCTTACGCCTAAACGGTAAAAATTTCTTAGATGGTAAAGTTCTCCCTTCAGGGCACCGCCTTCCTCAATGGTTAGAAAAGCCGAAATCTTCCCTTGTTTGTCATTTTCTATTAATTGACTATAATTTCTTGCCAGACCTATCTCTTTTTGATTTTCTCCTAATTCTTCAAAAAACTTATCCGTCATCTCTAGGCAGGTTTCTAGTGGATCTTTTTCCCCCTGGTAATCGATATACAGTGCAAAAAATTGGGCCAGTGATTGACTATGACGTAGCTTTTCAATATCTACGCAAAATCTATTGCTGTTTAAATGCAGATCTTTTCGATCCACCATCAGCTGCAATATGGTATCACAGTGAAAATCAATAAAGCGCATTACCCATCCCCCTTACTTTATAATTCTTTTCTTTTGACAAAAGCAGAATACCTTATAGTATTCTGCTCCTTTTCACAATATCCTTTTGTTTTTATTGAATAGACTAGACATGGGATTTTTCAGGGTCATCAACACTTAGAAATCTCTCAAAATCCTTTGGTGGTATAGGTGGACTAATCAAATATCCTTGAATTTGATCACACTGATGGTCTTTAAGATACAACATTTGTTCTCTTGTTTCCACCCCTTCTGCTACTAGCTTTAAACCCAGGTTGCTAGACATAGCGATGATAGCCAATACAATGGCTTGATTGTCCTTATCAGAAGTGATATCTCGAATAAAAGATTTATCGATCTTTAGCTTATCTAAGGGTAACTGATTGAGTAAGCCCAAGGATGAATAACCGGTACCAAAATCATCAATAGACAACTGAATTCCAAGTTTCTTGAATCCCTTTAATGTTTTTACTGTTACTTGCGGATTCTGAATGGCACTGCTTTCCGTAATCTCCAGTTCAAGATAACTAGGATCCAAACCTGTTTCAGCCAGACAGTTAGCAACCTTTTGTAATAAGTTTTTCTGCTGGAATTGAACTGCAGATAAATTCACCGAGATGTCTATTTTATTCAGCCCCTTGTCTTGCCAGCGCTTATTTTGTAAACATGCAGTTCGAAGTACAAAGTCTCCGATAGACTTGATTAGACCCGTTTCTTCTGCCAGAGGAATAAATTCTACCGGCGATAAAAATCCTAACTGAGGGTGTTTCCACCTCACCAATGCCTCTGCACCAATCACTTTTCCAGAACTTAGATCTAATTTGGGCTGATAATACACCAGAAATTCTTCTCTTTCTAGGGCTTTTCGTAGTTCATTTTCCATGGCCAATCGCCGCAATGCCTTATCATTCATCTCTGGTGTATAGAACCTATACCGATTTCTCCCTTCCTGCTTTGCTTGATACATGGCCGTATCCCCATGCTTTAACAGCGTGTCTACATCCTGTCCATCCGATGGATACAAACTAATACCGATACTGGTACTTATATGTAAATCATGGGCGTTAATGTGTACAGGTGTTTCCATCCTACGTAGGATTTTTTGCGCCACCTTAATTACATTCTCTATGCTTTTTATATCTTCCAGAATTATTGCAAATTCATCTCCCCCAAGTCTCGATACGGTATCTCCCTCACGAAGGTACTTTATCAACCGCTTACCTACTTCTTGAAGTAAGCTATCTCCAACTGGATGGCCTAATGTATCATTAATTCGCTTGAATTGATCTAGATCCAACATCATCACAGCAACCATTTCACCATTTCTGTGGGCATGAGTTAATGCCATAGAAAGGCGGTCATGAAATAGAGCACGGTTAGGAAGCCCTGTCAGCGCATCATGATACGCTTGATATTTAATGCGCTCTTCTCGCTTGATGCGTTCTGTAATATCATTAAAAATTGACACATACTGTACTGTTTTTCCAGTTTCATCCTTAATAGCAGATATGGTAAGCCACTCTGGATAAGTCTCTCCATTTTTCCTTCTGTTCCAAATCTCACCTTGCCATTGTCCTTTATTCTCCAGATCTCTCCACATGTCCTTATAAAATGTATCTTTGTGCCTTTCTGATTTCAAAATTATAGGATTTTGCCCTGTTGCTTCCGATTGACTGTATCCCGTAATTTTGGTAAAGGCTGGATTTACCCATTGAATTGATCCATCCACATCGGTTACGACAACTCCTTCGATGGTATTTTCGAATACTTTTTCTGCCATCCTTAGCTTTTCATCATTGCGTTTTAACTCTGTTACATCAATCAGTGTACCAATCACAGCAGGAGATCCTCTATAGAGTATTTTGCTCCCTAATACCTTGATATATATAAGGCTCTTATCTTTTTTGATGCCTCTGAATTGATATTGTATGCTTCTGATCTCACCCTCTATTCGTTTTCTGATATTTTCCCCTACCAGTTCATAATCTTCAGGTAGAACAATTTCTCGAACAGCCTTAAAAAGCATCTCTTCTTGGGTATATCCAAATAGTTCAGCCATCTGAACATTTACATATGAAAACAAACCATTCTGTATAATATAAACGCCCATAAAGGAGCCTTCCACAATGCTTCGATAGTTTACCTCCGCTTCTTTTAGTGAAGATTCCATATTTTTCCGATCCGTTATATCCACTAAGTATTCCTCATAATGATAGATGCTTTCATCTCTCTTTTCAACCATTACTGTCAGACTATGAATCCAGCGAACATCTCCTGCTGCAGTCTTAATGCGGTACTCCTGCTGCAAACAGCTTTTACTAGACTGTATGAACTGCTGCCAATTCTGTTGCACCTGGTCTAAATCCTCAGGATGAAGGATACTCCAAAAACGATTATGCTCTTGAACTAAATCTTCTGCTAGATATCCGTACTGTATCATACTGGGAGATACATATGTTATAGACATCGTTTTCTCCGTCTTCCATTTTAAAACCGTAATAGGTTCTCTTTCAAAATCACCCATTCCATCACCCATATAACGTTCTCCTTATGTATTGATAGCTATGAAAGTTGAGAAATTATCTCTTTCTACGAAATTCTACAAATTTTCCATTTTTCCTCCTGCTATCTATCCTTACGTTTAATCATTCAAAGAGGTTTTTTAGTATAAGAGAAAAAACAGCCCAGTGGGCTGTTTTTTCTCTTATACTCGTTCGACTTTAATGCCGGTTTCATGATCATTTAGATCCTGCTTTTCAAAGTCCGCGTCCTTTATTTCATCAACAGAGACAGCTAGGGTTTCATGCATGATATATTCGCTATGCAGTTTTATAGCCTTGCTGACAGCTTCATCACCATTAAAGTAGATCTTAATTTGATCCATCATTTCATAGCCGTTATTTTTACGCATTTGCTGTACCTTTGAAATAAACTCTCTGGCAAAGCCCTCCTCAATTAATTCCTCTGTCAAAGTTGTATCTAGGATCACAAAGAGATTATTCGCCATCTCTACGGTAAAGCCTTCCTTGGCAGAAATAGTAATCAATACGTAATCCTTTAAAATCTCAATATCTTCTCCGTTAAGCTTTAGCATTATGCTTTCGCCAGCTTCCAGCTTTGGCACTATTTCAGCAGCATCTAATTCTGCCAACATCTTTCCTAATTCCTTAATCTTAGGCCCTAGAATGGATCCAGCCACCTTAAAGTTCGGCTTCAAACTAAAGTTCATATATTCCTGAAGGTTTTTCTCAAACACAACATCCTTAACGTTGAGTTCTTCCTCAATCAACGCAACCAAGTCTGAAATAAGGGACTCGTATTTACCATCGATAAGAATCTTCTGAATCGGTTGTCTTACTTTAATCTTTGCCTGTGCTCTAGCTGCACGTCCAAGACCTACCAGGTCTCTTACTAAGTCCATTCGCTCCTCTACAGCACTATCAATCATTGCCGTATCCACTACTGGATAATCCGCTAGATGTACAGATTGTTCTCCCGTTAAGCTGCGATACATTTCATCGGATAAGAAGGGTGCAAAGGGTGCCACTAATTTGGATATGCCAATGAGAATTTCATAGGTTGTATTATAAACAGCTTTTTTATCATCATTTAATTCTGTTGCCCAGAAGCGACGTCTCGCTCTTCGGATATACCAATTGGATAGATCTTCATTTACAAACTCTTGAATCTTACGAACGGCCTTTGTCAAATCAAAGTTAGCCAACTCTGCCGCTACTGCCTTCAGTAGACTATTGTATTTTGATAATATCCAGCGATCTAACTCTGGTCTATCCCCATGGGCTACAAAGAATTCCGTTGGATCGATATCATCCGTATTGGCATACAAGGTGAAGAAGTTGTATACATTTCGGATTGTACCAAAAAATTTACTCTGTACTTCTTTCAGTCCATCGATATCAAAACGGGTTGGCGTCCAAGCTGGTGAT
>CALECF010000209.1 GCA_937948705.1 uncultured Anaerosolibacter sp.
CTTGATCTCAATCTTTTCCTGCAATCTACCCCTAAAATCATCTTTCATGGACAAAATGAGAGCATTTCGAACCTTCTCATTCTCGTGGCCTTGAAGAATGAACTGAACGTGGGGCTGATTGTTCTCCCCTTTGATCACCATTCCCAAGCTATTAAAATTGCTTCTCATCCTTGCTTCCATATCCTCTATAGAATTCACTTGTTGCATTTTACTATGCTTGCCTTGAGATTCCAAAACGGCTTGATCGATAACGGATTTAAATTCTCCATCATAGTCTATAAAAAAATATACATCTGGTTTGATAGATATTTCCCTCGGAATGAGAAAGTTTGTCAGCCCTACGAAGAGCAGGGCAACACCCAGCACAATAACTAGGAAATAATTTCGAAAGGCTGTGACAATATCTTTGAACAATAATCCACCGTATCTTTGCAGCATTTACTTCAACCCCCTCCCGGTTACCTTTATAAAGATTTCTTCAAGGGTCGCTTCTTGGGAATGCATAGTCTCTATGGTGCCTTGACTAATCAATTGGTTTAGTCGCTGTTTGTCGTTTTCTTCTACCATGGAGAAATACTCTTTTTTCAAGGTTTCCCCTATCCGATGCTCCACCTGTACCATCTTTTCCCCATAGATTAGCTTTAGATTTCTGGGTGAGTCAATTAACTCAAGTTTACCATCATGGATAAATGCCACCCGATCACAAAGCTCATCGGCAATGTGCATATTGTGGGTCGTCAAAAATATGGTAGCCCCCTCACTTCTTTTCTGCCAGATAATTTCTTTGATCTGATTCGCTGTTGTTGGATCTAATCCTGACGTAGGCTCATCCAAAAACCACATTTTAGGTGTGTTTAACATAGACCTAGCGAAAACCAGTCGCTGCATCATTCCCTTGGAATATCCCCCAGCCCTTTTCTTCGCTGCATGTTCTAACCCCACCATCTTTAAAAGCTTCATAGGGTCCTCTGTGGGCACGCTGAACATCTTTCGATAAAATTCCAGGTTTTCTAAGCCTGTTAACTTTTTATAGATGTTGGGCTGTTCAAAGGATACACCAATGAGATTAAACATTTCCTCTTTAGGCTTCCGAATATCCATATTTGCGATGCTGACTTCTCCTTTTTGAAGGGGCAGTAGCCCGATAAGAATCTTCTGAGTCGTAGATTTCCCGGCACCGCTAGGCCCTAAGAAGCCAAAAATTTCTCCCTTTCCAATTTCAAAGCTGACATCCTGCACCGCATAGGCATTGTCATTGGTATAGGAATGATATAGGTTCTTTACCTTGATCATTCTATTTCCCCTCCTTCTTCACTTTAATACCATTTTCCATGACGTACAGCATCTTGTCGATGATAGCCATCATCTCCATCAAATCTCCTGTGTTTTTTTCCTTAAGAAAATACTCCGATATGGATAGACTCATGGAAGCAATCATCAATGCAACCAATTCCACATCAATTGCAGGATCGATTTCTCCCCTTTCCACTCCCTTTTGCAGCAATCCCTGAAAGACCAGTTGGCTCTTATTTTTAGAATCACCAAACATTTCTTCCATAAGCTGATGATCTGCGTCCTTCATAAACCGATCTGCAATGGCAGCCAGTTTAGGATGCTCTTTTCCAAAATGAATACCACCTATATACAGTTCTCTTATAATATAAAAGAAATCTAGTTTATCTAAGTCCCTCAAAATATGGGTTAAATAAACCATTTTTTCTTCTCCGCTCCTCTCTAAGATATATTTAAACACATCCTTCTTGTCATCAAAGTACTGATAAAAGCTCCCTTTAGCAATCTCTGCTTTTTCAACAATTCTATTGATGCTTGCCTGCTGATAGGAATACTGGGCAAATTCATCAATAGCAGATTCTACTATCTTCTCCTTTTTTTCCTCTGGCAGATTAAAAAAAGTACTCTTTGGCATAAAAATCCTCCTAGCTATAGTATGTGACCAATCAGTCACCTTGTATTTAAAAAAATATGACCCATTAGTCACATGACCTTATAGTCATATTTTATGCTTCTTTCTTTTGTTTGTCAAGTTCCTATATATATTTTCCTATTCTGACCTAATTATTTATATGAATTTTTTCCAAAAAAACAGAACGCCACAGGGGGCGTTCCATATCATCCTATATTTATGACCCATAGGCGATTCGTGAATCGCCCCTACAGTAAAGATCGGCACCCTACCTATGTCTCTTCTACATAGACATCAATTTATTTTTCAATTCCCTTTCAATGCTTTGCAGCTCCACCTCCGCTGCCTGTCGCTTGCTTCGACCTTCCTCCTGAATGTGGATGACCTCTTCAATGGTATGTATCAAATCCTCATGAACCTTCTTCAAGGTCTCTATTTCCACAACACCTCGCTCTGACTCCTTAGCAACCCCAATCGTACTATCCTTTAGCATCTCAGAATTCTTTAGCAGCATATCATTGGTGGTATCTGTTACTTCCCGCTGAAGCTGCAATACCTTGCTTTGTCGAAGGAGCCCTAGGGCAATGATCATCTGATTTTTCCATAGGGGGATGGTATTTAGCACAGAGCTTTGAATTTTTTCCACCATGACTTGATTGTTATTCTGAATCAATCGAATTTGGGGTGCTGTTTGGATCGCGATGGTACGGCTAAGCTGCAGATCGTGAAGCTTCTTTTCAAAGCGATTGACGAGCTGGGCCATATCATTGTATTGTTGTACATCAAAGGCATCGTTGGATTCCTCCCCCTTCGCCTTCAGCCTTGGTAATACCTCCCCGTATATTTCTTGCACCTTTAACTTGCCAGCTGCGATATACATATCTAGCTGTTGAAAGTATTCTCCGTTCTTCTGATACAGATGATCAAACATGATGATGTCTCTCATGAGCTGATCCTTGGCATATTCCAGCTCATTCACAATACTCTCTATATCTCCACTAAGCTTCTGGTACTTGGCAAAAAACTTCTCTACTTCATCCACAGCCGACCCTAAGAAAGGAATCTTTGATAGAAAACCCTTTCGTTTCGGGGTAAGACCATCCACATTCAGTTCTTTAATCTTAAACATAAGGTTTTTCATGATCTCACCCACATAGCCTGCATCCTTGGCACGAACCTCTGAAAGCATGGTATCTGCAAAGCCTGAGATATTCTTTTGTGCATCTATCCCATACTGCAAAATAAAGTGATTATCTTGTATATTAATGGTGGCTGCGATTTCCTTTACCTTCTCTTGCTGCTCCACTGGTAGACTTTCTATTCCCACTGGCTGGATAATTTGATTTTCCAATTCCCCTACAACCCCTTTCCCATAAGTAGACCATCCTACTGCATATTTCCTATTTATCCAATTTAGGTAAATTTTTCTATATTTGTATTTTATCACAAACAAGAAAAAATTGAAGGATATATCATGGTTTTTTCCTAGTTTTGTCACACTTGTCTACAAAAAACAATATGATAGATTGGGAGGTATCCCATACATTTTATGTCTGCCTCCTTCTTTCTTTAGAATTTCCAATAAGGAGGTTATCCTATGCCAGATACTGAATGTACACGACCTGAAAAATGGTCCCAATTACCCTATGCTGGGGAGCTGCGCCTGCCTCCTCCTGAAGAAATAAACGCCCAAACTTGGCCTATGTATTATATCTATAGGGATTCTGATGGAAGCTTTAAGGACACCGATGGTCAACCTATATCTTGGAGAATCAGATCACCAGAGACCTTCGACTTTCAACATGATCAACTTCCCAAGGTACAGGCAGCCCTCAAAGATCTTACCCCTAATCAAATACGCATGGCTGAATACTGGAGTGCAGGTCCCCCCACCAAACAATTTACGCCTATCATTGATCGTTTGATCGACACCTATAAAATATCTGCCTGTAGAGCAGCAAGAATTTTAGGAGCTATCCAAGCAGGAATCAATGATACCATGGTGATGACATGGCATTTTAAATACCTCTGGCAAATTCCCCGGCCCAATCAGCTTGACCAAAGCTTGGCCACGATCGTATGTACACCCTATCATCCTAGCTATCCAGCTGGTCATGCCACAGTAGCAGGCTGTGCGGAAGTAATTTTGTCCTACTTTTTCCCTCCTGAATCCGATCGTTTGAAAGCCTTTGCTGAAGAATGTGCTATGGCTCGGCTCTATGCAGGGGTACATTATCCTGCAGACAACCAGCAAGGCCTCGTGTTGGGTCGACAAATCGGTGAAATTGTTGTTTCTCGTCTGGCTCAACAATATAATGGAGATTTGACCTCTATTGATTATCCGATTTCTGAGGATCGTCATGCCGATCTCATGCCCCCTCCCTATGTCCAGGTAATTTCGTTCCCACGTCCTCGGCAATGTCATTCTATCCTTGATCCTAGAGAGGACCCCAGTGCAAGGTAAAAAAATAGCCCCTTTTGGAGGCTATTTTTCTACGTACTTCGCGATACGATTCATTAGAGATGCCATTTGACCCCTGGTGATGGCTTCCCTTGGACGGAAGTTCCCGTCAGGATAGCCGCTAAATACATTGTTCTTTGTCATGTTCATAATCGAAGGATAAGACCAGTTGTTGTCGGCAACATCGGGAAATCTTTTTTCTATTCCCTGTGCTTCTTCCAAAATAATTTTATTCAACATAGCCGCCATCTGCTCCCTGGTAACAGGTTCATCAGGGGCAAATCTACCATTTCCTACCCCTTGAATCAAGCCATATTGCTTTGCAGTTTCAATATCCTTTTTTGCCCAGTGACGATCAGAAACATCACGAAAACTGCTGATGCCTTCCACAGGCTGCAACCCCATGATTCTCACCAAAGCTGACGCTGCCTGGGCCCTTGTTAGAGATGTATTCGGGGAAAAGATCGTACTGGACATTCCCGTCATCCATCCTTTACTTTCTACAGATAGAATATCCTCTTGGGCCCAATGGCTTTGAATATCGGAGAAGTACTTCCCATTAAGCCACAACCCATAGTAATCCCAAGTAGTACCTAACTCGTTGCCAAGGCTCCAGCTGCCTGTGCCTCTTAATCCATATTTCTGTACCAATCGGAGCTTTGCTTTGATGGACCCTTCATTCTCGTACCATACCGTATAGGTACCCGGCAGCAACTCTTTTCCAAAGGCATATGCCTTTGGATCATTTGCACCTATCGTAACCCTGGCCATAGGTGATTGGGCTGTTTGATCAAAGGTCACCTGATTGCTATATTTATTAAGCAAATTATCTACAGCATTTAAGCTGATCCCGTATCCGCCAAAAGACTCTCCATCCTTCCAGTACCTTCCATAGAAGGGAATACCCACGACGATCTTTTCCTTAGGTACATGCTCCAAGGCATATTGTATAGATTTTTCAACAAATCCTATACTGGCCACAGGACGAATGGGGCTGCCTGTATAGCTTTCATCGTAGGACATTACCATCAGATAGTCACTGTATTGGGCAAGGGCGGCGTAATCGTAGGATCCATGCCAACCTTTTTTCAACTTATTTGGGTTTGCTGCCACGGCCACAGAGATAGATTTATGGGCAGGCAGCTTACTTCTTAAGTTCTTCACCAAGGCTGTATAAGCATCTCGATCCTCTTCTGTTACATTCTCAATATCCACATTAATCCCATCCAGGTCATAATCCTGAATGGCCTTCACAAGATCTTCTACCAGCTTATCTTGATTCCGGAGTGCGGTCCTTCCTAATTCACGATCCCAGTGATTGCTTAAAAAAGGGATTACTTTGATTCCCTTTTTTTTCATCTCCTTAATAAAAGAAGCATCTATTGCTCCAGTAAGCTTCAAGTTTCCTTCGGCAGTGATATCAAAATAACTTGGCGAGACTTCTTGCACCGTATTTTTTGTTTTCTCCACAAGAGATTTATAAGAAGCAATACTCCCACCATAAAGATAGGTCATATTCATTTTACTTGCTTTTGCCTCCACAGGCGCTGCCACCATCAATGAAAACGCCATGGTACATGCACAAGCGAAAGCAACAATTTTTCCAACAGCCTTTTTTCGTTTCATGGACATTCCTCCTGTATATACATTAATGCACAGGAGGATGTAAAAGCAATCTGTAAATTATGTCAACCACCCAAAGGGTCAAAAAATCAAAAGATT
>CALECF010000210.1 GCA_937948705.1 uncultured Anaerosolibacter sp.
TACTTCTCAGATAGTAGGAATAGCTCTCGTGGAAACGACAGTCATCAATTCAATACTCACTGTTCGAAATCCTGCTGGCAATGCAACCGCATTAACCATTACGCCTCTCGCTGGAGGAACGAGACCTGTCTCTGCACATCTTGTTATCACCCAAATTGCGTAGAGGGAAATAGAATGGTATACTCGAGTCAATATCTATGCCACACCTACTGCAGTCTATTTTGTCAGTTCGTCTGCTAGACATGATTGCGAACGACATAGATTTTCAACTATATATAGGTGATTGATGAAGATGACATTTAGCGGATGAATCACTGATTATTTTCCTTGGATATTTTGTATTATAGGGAATAGTCAGTGACCATTCCGCTTTATTAAATTTCTTCGCCACACATCAATAAAATAATTAAGACACGGGGACGGCAGGCCAATGTCATAAAGCTAAAAATACAATAATTGGAATTTAGAATTTTAAACAACTGTAATTCAAAATATAACATAAAAATAAAAAACATTTGAATTTTTTGAATAGCTCTAATAATCGTAAAGGATACCTTTTTAAAGGTATATCTTCTCAATATTGGGTGATATGGATGTTGAAAAATTTTATAACTACTCTTGGAATAGCCAAAAGAAGATCATTTCTTCTCCTTACAATAAAAGGCTCTCTGCATTTACATTATGTGAGCGTCCATTTACACACTTAGATTAAATTCCTTCCTGTTGTTTGCAATATATGCATAATTGCAAAAAGAAAGAGCCTATATAAGGCTCTCAGTATCGAAACTATATCTTGATTCATTATGAGAATTAATTCTTTTGATATTTGTTATGAAGAATCGCTATCTCTAAAAGTCTCTATTTTTCATCTTTCCACATCTTCCATGAGTTTTTCTGTTGGTACCACATTTGATTGGCTTCTTGGAGATCCTTATAGGTATCCAAAGAAATCCATAAACCTTGATGGGCGTATACCGATAATTGTCGATGGGAAACTAGATTTTGCATAGGTTCTTGCTCTAAAATACAGTTCTCTTCTTCGCTAAGGTAACTGAATATTTCTTGATTAAACACAAAAAAACCACCATTGATTATTCCTTCAGTTTGTTGTTTTTCCAGAAAACATAGTGCCATATCATTTTCAATCGTTAGGGTGCCGTACTGACTTTTCTTCTGTATTCCTGTAACCGTTCCGACCTTTCCTTTCTCCTTGTGAAAATCTAGTAATGCATGTAGATCTATATCCGCTAAACCGTCACCATAGGTAAGCATAAAGGGTTCATCTCCGATGTATTTCTGAGCACGTTTGATTCTAGCGCCAGTCATAGTGTTTACACCTGTATCTATAAAAGTAATTTTCCAATTTTCTGGTTTTTGCAACATTTGGATATCACCTTCTGGATTGTCCATATCTAATATAAAATTATGACACTTCCAGGCATAGTCCATAAAGTATTCTTTAATTTTTTCACCCTTATATCCCAGTAGCAATACGAAATCATTGAATCCATAGTGTTGATAAAGTTTCATGATATGCCAAAGGATAGGCCTTTCACCTATCGGCGCAAGGGGTTTTGGGAGATCTTCTGTTACATTTCGCATCCTAGTGCCTTTTCCTCCACATAGAATCACCACTTTCATTAAAATCTCCTCCTTGATGTTTATCTTTTTTTATTTTACTTTTAATTTAAATTATGCTGACATGTCCAATTCTGTGAATAAAAATTCACTTGCAGATAAACACTGATTAACCCTGCGTACTCTAACCAGGTTTTTGATTAAGCTTATCCACGTACGCTCTACTAGGTAACATTCGCTATATAAAAAACATAGAATGGAGCAATCGGAGGCGGCAATCGCTAATGTAATGGGGTGGGCAGGATTTAATGGGTCATATAAAATTTAAAAAAGATATAGAAACTGAATTAATACTTGGAAACAAATCAAAGTAGAACTACTCAAAGGTTATCAATCTTCCAAGGAACTACTGTGATTTGTATTATGATGTATTTTCATTAAGGAGAGAAATATATGGAAAAAAATCAACCGTATTATGATTATGAAAAAAGTATGATTTTTCTTGACGATGTACTAGATTTAATGGAAGAGGCGATAGAAAATCGCAAACCACTCTCACTGGGTCGTTTTGGACATATTGAGATAGCTTATATAGGTTGGTCACACTTTCCTCATTGTACAAATTGGTATGAACCCTATAGCTCTTATTCCGGTGCAACGGTGTCTATTTCAACAATGAAAGATGATTTAATCAAGTCATTAAAGACCACAAACATTGTAGGGTTTCATGCATCATGGGGTGCGGCTTTGGAAGATCAAGAAACTGCTAAGCTGACTTTAGAACTTTTACAGTATTTAGACTTTAGACCAAAACGTGTTTGTCCCGCTTTTATTACCCATGAAATGATAAAAAGTGATAGATTTTGGTCATGTTTAAAAAAACGAAAAGTTGCATTAGTTGGGCGAAGAGCAGCAGAGGCTGTACTTGCTTTTAAGGAGAAAGACATAGATATAACCTATACAACTACTTTAGAGGGTTATGAAGAAATAGAAAAGGTTTATGAGGACCTATCCAAGAGAGAAGATTGGGATATTGCTCTTCTTTCCGCAGGCATTCCAGCAACCATTTTGGCACCGCAATTAGCCAACCATACAAATAGAGTTGTAATTGATTTTGGTCATGCACTAGATAAGTGTGTTGATGGGGAAAACTTTAATTATCAAAAGTTACTGGAAGATTGGAAAAACGAGATGGATAAAAAAATGCTCGTTTCTATCGTTATGGCTGTGTATAATGGGAAGAGATTTCTCAGCGAAGCCTTAGACCATGTTTTGTCACAAACCTACAGCAACTTAGAAGTGATTATTGTAAATGATGGCTCCACAGATTCTACCAAGACCATATTAGATGCTATAGATGACAAGCGGGTAAAAGTGATTCATTTGGAGAAAAATCAGGGTGCTGCTAATGCTCTAAACATTGGTATTAGGGAGGCAAAGGGATCTTGGATTGCGATTCAAGATGCAGATGATAATAGTTATCCTACTAGAATAGAAGAACAGGTTAAATATATTTTCGAACATCCTCAGTTAGTAGGGGTAGGCACTTTGGTTAAATGTATATCGGGAAGCCCCGATGTTTCACGAGGGTTGTTAAAAGGATTAACGAAAGCTAGGAATTCTTTCGTATCCAGAAAACAGATCAGAAAAAAGATTTACTCGGGTTGTCCTTTAACCCATAGCTCTGTGATGTTTTGCAAGGATGTTTTTTTGGAGGTAGGCGGTTATAATTCGGACTTTAAAATCGCATATGATTATGACCTATGGTTAAGGTTGTTAGAGAAAGGTGAAATGGAGAACGTGCCAAAGGTTCTCTTGCAGTATCGTATTCATAGTGAATCTCTTTCACACAAAGATGACATTGCAACACTTAAAGAAGTGCAGATTGCCTCATCTAGAGCAATTTGTAGACTTTTCAAAAAGGACCAATCGTATCGACCAAGGATCATTGTTACAGGTCCAGAAAAAGGATGCGAATATTATAAGAACCATATTGCATCTACTAGTGGATTGAAAGTAAAAACTTTAATATTTGATAAAGATTGGAATACACAAATTTCCTACGCAATTAAAAAAATACAAGAAGGAAAAATCGATGCAATTATTGTCCTTGATGGGGCTAGGCAAAAAAATATTCTAAACGACTTAAAAAGTAACAATTTAACGCTAAATGTACAGGTGTTTAGATTATTCAATCTTTTAGAATAGAAATTCTGATCTGTCCACAGTGGAACAGATACTAACCTTTCATCCTACAGATGTGTGATTAAGCAATCTAACATTCAGCGGAACGGCACTGGGGCCGTTCCAAAAACAAGCGGGCAGACATGTATATCTGCTCCTACAAAAATACAATTTATGGTTAAAGCGTAAACTTATATAATTGCTATAGAGGATAGTGTAAGAAAAGTCATTGAATGTTATAAAAGTAAGGTTGAGTTTGGAGTGAATAATATTGAATATAAAAAAAGCAATCATACCCACCGCCGGATTTGCTACTAGATTTTTGCCTGTTACCAAGGCACTGCCAAAAGCTATGCTGCCTATTGTAGACAAACCCGTTATTCACTATCTAATAGAGGAAGCCATAGCGTCAGGTATAGAAGAGATTATCATTATTACTGGGCAGGATAGAGAGGAGATCAAAAATTACTTTAATAGATCTAAGGACCTTGAAGAACATTTGGTCAGGAATGGAAAACAGGATCTACTAGAAATCATTCAAAAGATTTCAGAACGAGTAGTTATTAACTACGTCACTCAAAAACAACCGCTTGGCCTCGGTCATGCGATTTACTGTGCACGAGACTTTATTGCTGAAAATGAAATGTTTTCTGTACTGCTGGGTGATGATATTGTTTACGCTGCAATAAAACCGTGTTTGGCACAGCTAATAGAAATATTTACAGAATATCAGTCAAATATTATTGGCGTACAGCATGTACCAAACAATCTTGTAAATTACTATGGTATTGTAACGGGCAAAGCCGTCAGTGAGAGAGTGATTAAAGTGGAAGACTTAGTAGA
>CALECF010000211.1 GCA_937948705.1 uncultured Anaerosolibacter sp.
CTATAAAAAATTATCCGCGCAAGTCATCCAAAAGCTTGGTTTTCGCTTCTGTTTGCTCATCTTTGGCTTTGATAACTTTAGCTGGGGAGCCAGCTACCACAGAATCGGGTGGAACATCCTTTGTCACAATGGCACCTGCAGCAACCACTGCATTTCTGCCTACACGAACACCTTCTAATATAACAGCGTTGGCGCCGATTAGAACACCATCCTCAATGATGACAGGTGTAGCACTAGGCGGTTCAAGAACACCGGCTACGACGGCGCCAGCACCCACATGAACATTATTACCGACCATGGCGCGAGCACCTAAAACGGCATTCATATCGATCATGGTATTTTCACCGATTTCCGAGCCGATATTGATGACAGCGCCCATCATAATGACAGCATTGTTTCCAATTTTTACTCGATCGCGGATGACAGCACCAGGCTCAATCCGGGCATTGATGTGTTTAAGATCTAACATAGGAATTGCAGAATTCCTACGATCATTTTCTATAACATAATCTTCAATGACATCTTTGTGGCTAGATAAGAAGTTTTCTACTTCTCCATGCTCACCAAAGAGAATCCAAAAACCTTCGCTGCCAAATTTCTTGATGCCATCTTGAGTAACAGAACTTAAATCTCCCTGGACATATGCCTTAGCAGGGGTGGATTTCTTTGCTTGTTTAATAAACTTTGCAATTTCATAAGGATTCGTTAAATCAAATTGTTCCTGTGTTGTGTCATTTTCTATCTTCATTGGTGAAATCATTCCTTTCATACATTATTCAATCGGAAAAACTATGATCTATCCCTATCAACTATGTGGGATTTATATAATGGAAATGTTTTTAATCTTATATTGGCTATTCATGAATGATACTATTCATGTTGTAGAAGCCGGGTGTTTGCTTTACGATAAACTTTGCTGCTCGTATGGCGCCTAAACCGAAAATATCCTTTGATAGGGCAGTGTGGGTGATTTCAATAATCTCATCGGGTCCAGCGAAGATCACTGTATGCTCACCGACGATGGTTCCACCCCGAACAGCATGGATCCCGATGTGGGTATCTTTCCGTTCGTCAGTTTTACCATGCCGTCCATAGATATACTCTTTATTGTTTTGGAAAGCTTCGTTGATGGCGTTGACTAGCATAAAGGCAGTACCGCTGGGAGAGTCAACTTTTTTATTATGGTGCTTCTCAATGACTTCGATATCAAAATCGGTACCCAATGTTTTGCCAGCTCTTGCCACAAGGTCTGTCAGTAAATTAATTCCCACAGACATATTGGCGGAATAGAAAATCGGAACACTCTTTGAGCAATCCACAAGTTTGGTAAAATCTTCACCGCTTACGCCAGTGGTTGCTGTAACCAAGGGGGTTTTGGTATCGAAACAATGATCGATGAGGGCAGGAAGGGCACTGTGATGGGAAAAGTCGATGATGACATCGCCTTTTTCCTTGCAAGCACTTGCCTGACCGTATACTGGAAAAGTGTTTAAGTATTTTTCAGGATGATGATCAATGCCTGCTACAATTTCCACTTCTGGGTCTTCCTTCATGAGCTTTACAAGAACCCTACCCATTTTTCCATTGCATCCATGAAGTATTACTTTCATCAAAGGAATCCCTCCTATCTTAGCAACCCATATTCTGTCATTTTAGCGATTAAGGTATTTAAATTTCCTTCGCTCATTTCGGTAAGAGGTAATCGTAATTCTCCCATTTCAAACCCCATGAGATTCATGGCTGTTTTTACGGGAATAGGATTTACCTCAATGAACAAGGCGTCAATCAAAGCTTTCATTTGAAGCTGAAGAGCGCAAGCACCTTTCACATCTCCATCAATAAATTTCTGGACCATATCGTGGGTATCCCTTGGTGCCACGTTGGCCACAACGGAGATGACACCATGGCCGCCCAAGGACATTAGAGGGACAATCATATCATCATTTCCAGAATAGATATGAAAGTCTGATGGAACAAGTCTAGCAATTTCTGCTATCTGAGCAATGTTACCACTGGCCTCTTTGATTGCCTTTATATTTCGATGTTGGGCTAGTTCTGCCACCGTTGCAGGAAGAATATTTACAGCAGTTCTACCAGGAACGTTATACAGAATGATTGGAATATTTACTGCATCAGCAATCGCTGTAAAATGTGCGATGAGACCCTTGGTCGTTGCCTTGTTATAATAGGGAGTGATCACCAGTAGACCATCTGCACCAACTGACTCAGCATATTTGCTCATCTCGATGGCATGGGCAGTATTATTACTTCCTGTACCTGCGATAACAGGTATGCGTCCATTGATTTTTTCTATTGTAAATTTGATCGTTTCTTTCTGTTCTTCTTCGCTCATGGTAGAGGCTTCACCTGTGGTACCACAAACGATGACGGCATCGGTGCCTTGTTCTATATGCCAGTTTAAGATTTCTTCCATCTTACTGTAATTTACCTTACCATCCTTAAAGGGTGTAACTATGGCCACGCCAGAACCAGTAAATAGACTCATCTACAACATCCTTCCTTTTATAGTTTTCATTGATTACGAAAGTTCAGTGGATGAAATTATAATGATTGAGCAACAAGCTCAGCTATTTGAATAGCGTTGGTAGCAGCACCTTTTCGAATGTTATCTGCTACAACCCACATATTCAACCCGTTTTCTATACTCTCATCCCTGCGTATTCTTCCTACATATACAGCATCGGTTCCTGCTGCTGCCCGGGCTAATGGGTATATATTCGCCGATGGATCGTCCTGTAGTACAATTCCTGGGCTATTCTTCAATAATTCTCGAACTTCATTTACAGTAAATGATTCTTCCAATTCCACATTGATGGATTCGCTATGACTATTGAAAACTGGGACTCTTACAGTTGTGGCTGTGATTTTTAGATTTTCGTCACCAAGAATTTTTTTCGTCTCTTCAATCATCTTCATTTCTTCTTTTGTATAGCCATTCTCTAAAAATACGTCGATGTGGGGTAAGCAGTTGTGGGCGATTGGATGGGGATAAGCCAACAGAAGATCATTTCCGCTTAAGCCCTCCTCGAGATCTTTTACACCCTTTACACCAGTACCTGAAACTGATTGGTAAGTAGAATAAATGATTCTCTTAATGTGATATTGGTCGTGAAGCGGTTTTAATGCGACCATGGCTTGGATTGTAGAACAATTAGGGTTTGCAATGATACCTTTGTTCCATGAGATATCCTCTGGGTTTACTTCGGGAACAACAAGGGGAACATCTTGATCCATTCTCCATGCGCTGCTGTTATCCACCACAATCACACCTTTTGCTGCAGCGATAGGAGCATATTTCTTGCTGATATCTCCTCCAGCCGAAAATAAAGCGATGTCAATACCTGTATCAAAGCTTGATTCAGTAAGCTCTTGAACGGTGTACTCTATACCTTTACATGTTACTTTTTCACCAGCAGATTTCGCGGAAGCGAATACATGGAGTTGATCATAGGGAAAATCTCTTTCTTCTAAAACCTTTAGGAATGTTCTTCCTACCATGCCAGTAGCACCAACCACGGCCAAATTAATTTTTTTCATTTAGAATAGCCCCTTTCAAAATTTATCTTTTCATTGAATTGTTTAACATTGTCGCCAATTCAACTTTCACACCATGTTTTGAGATACGGTGTAGTTCTTCTTTGTTGGCATTTTCATCGGTAATCAGCATATCAATTTTCTGTACATCACATACCTTGGAAAATGTAATACGACCGATCTTTCTATAATCTGCAATTACGATATTTTTTTGTGTGCAATCCATCAGTGTTTTTAAAAAGTCTGCACTTTCTATGGTAGAGGTACTCATGCCAAATTCATCTTTAATACCTGCACAGGGGAGGAATGCCTTATCGAAATAGTAGTTTCTAAGATCGTTCACAGCTCTAGAACCAAGAATGTTGCCTTTGTAATTTTTAATGCGCCCGCCGATGACGATGGTCTCGACTGAGTCTATAAGGGAAAGTTCTTTGGCCACATCTAGGGAGTTTGTGACTACGGTAATATTTTTGTCCCGCATCATGGGGATCATAAATAAACCGATGGTACTCCCCATGAGCATGATGGTATCTCCGTTTTCAATAAACTCCATAGCTTTTGCTGCAATAGCCTTTTTCTCTTCAATAGCCTCATTTTTTCCTTCCTCCTTGGAAGGAATCCATTTGGTTTTTTCAATACGTGTTGCCCCACCATGGGTTTTTTTCAAAAGGCCTTTTTCTTCTAAATCTGTTAGATCTCTACGGATTGTATAGATAGATACATCAAAGGCCTCTGTGAGCTGCTGCAAATTAACAATGCCCTCTCGCTCAATCATCTCTAATAACTTTTTTCGTCTCGCTTCTGTAATCAAATCCTACGCCTCCACATTCATATTGCATGATTATATTTTGCTAATATTATTATAATATAATTATCAATTTATGGTTACAATTATCTTATCATGGGATATGTTTGTTTGTAAATATGTTTGAAGCATGGGGGCAATTAATATTTTGCACGGGTTCATATATTATATTCAATGGTGCAGCCTTAGGGTGCATATGACTATTTATGTAAGGCCTGGGTATGAAAAAAGGGTATAAAAAAACGGCGTAGGAGTAAAAGGTACCCTTCGCCGTTTTGTAAACGTCAGTAGAATACAACTTTCACCCTGTGTGTGCTAGCGCTTCGTCGATAAACTGGGTGATTTATCGATGACAGTACTATGCTTTTTCAGCACAGTCCCAGCAATATATCCCAAGGGGGAATACTTGCTTCGGCGAAGACACCTTTCCTTTTCGCATAAACGGTTCCCTAAACCTAGCCAAAAGTAATCATTGTCGATCGCAACCTCTAATACACAACAAATTCGTTGAAATGGTTAATAAGTATTCAATTTAGTGTATCTTAACACGCACCAAAAAATAAGTCAACACAAAATAAACTTTTTCTTTTCTAAGAAAATGAAAAAGGATACAATGAATTTATGAAGGTTGGCAGATAATAAATATGAGGTGATCGATGTGATTCAAATACAAGAGCAATTAATGGCAATGAAAGACGAGACAATGGAGCTGAGAAGAGCCCTTCATCAAATACCAGAAAGCGGATTTGAGGAATATAAGACCAGTGCATTTATCATTAAAAAGTTAGAGGAATTTGATATTGAAGTCCAAAAAAATATTGCTGGAACTGGTGTGATTGGATATTTAAGAGGCACGATTGGGGACCAAACCATCGCATTTCGGGCAGACATGGATGCCTTATCCGTTGAAGAAAAAACAGATTTAACCTATGCATCAGCCCATGAGGGGATGATGCATGCCTGTGGCCATGATGCCCATATGGCAATTCTTTTAGGTCTTGCTAAATTCCTTTCGGAAAATAGAAGTAGTGTACAATGGAATATTGTATTTCTGTTTCAGCCAGCTGAAGAAGGTCCTGGTGGTGCGAAACCCATGATTGAAGAGGGAATTATTGAGAAGTATAAAATTGATAGGATTATGGGACTCCATGTTTTTCCTGAGGTAGAGGAAGGGAAAGTGGCATGCAGGCCAGGGCCAATGATGGCTCAAACGGGAGAGTTTGATATCAAGATTACTGCCAAAAGTGGCCATGGCGCCATCCCCCATAAAGCTATCGATGGCATTTTAATCGCATCGAATTTGATTATGAACTACCAGTCCATCGTGAGCCGGAATATTGATCCTATAGAAGGCGCTGTGATGACCATAGGAAAAATGTGGGGCGGTGAACGGAGAAATATCATTGCTGGGCAAGTGGTTTTAGAAGGAACCATGCGGGCTTTTTCAGAGGAAACCTATAGAACCATTCAGCAGAGAATGAAAGAAATAGCCGATGGGGTTGCATTATCCTATCAATGTAAGATCGATATCGAATTTAGAGATATGTATCCCGCGGTGGTAAACGATGACGAAATGTTTCATGCATTGCAGGTAGCTGTTGGGCAGGAAAACTTAGTACTGATAACACCTCAAATGATTGCTGAAGATTTTTCATACTTTCAGAGAGTGATTCCAGGTTTATTTTTCTTTCTTGGATCGAGAAATGAACATAGTGGGTATATCCATCCGTTGCATAACGGTTGTTTTACCTTTAATGAGGAAATATTGATGACGGGTATTCAAATATATTTAAACTATATGAAACTGAAAGATATCATCAAAGAATAGAATATAGCAAGATTTATAAAAGGAGGAAATGGGTTGGAGGAAAAAAAGGGGATACAGATACTCGGTATAAATATTCTTTATCTGGTAGTGGCATTGTTGCTGCTCACCGTTGGTGCCTTCGTCCAGTATAGAGATGTTAAAACTGGGTTGATCATCACGGAATACGTTCTTGTACTGTTACCAGTGATCTTGTTTTTAAAAATAAAAGGGGAGAGTATCAAGGAAGTGCTCCGTTTAAATCCTCTGAGGGTAAAGCATGGGATGCTTATCGTGTTGATTACTGTCCTTAGTTACCCCTTAGCTTTATTTTTTAACTTGATTGCTATGACGATTTTGAGTACCTTTGGGGAATTGGAACAGCTTCCCATTCCCATGGCGGATAATTTTAAAGATTATATTGTTTTAATGCTCATTATTTCAGTTTCCGCTGGTATTTGTGAAGAGGTTTTTTTTAGGGGATTGATGATGCGAGGATACGAAAAACTGGGAAAAGCCAATGCCATTGTATTATCAGCGGTATTGTTTGGTGTATTTCACTTTAATGTGCAGAACCTATTGGGGCCGATTGTACTGGGTCTCATTTTCGGATATCTTGTCTACCAAACCAATTCACTCTATGCTGGAATTATCGGACATATGGCAAATAATGGGTTCGCTGTAACCTTAGGATATGGATTGATTCAGTTTCAAAAAAGAATAGGAAATACTGTGGATGTGGCAGCACAGGCTATGCCGAATACTGTACAACTGGCAGCGGCAACACTGGTCATTGGTTTTATTGCTGTTTTGGGTGGTGCAGCAGCATTCATGCTTTTACGAATCATTATTCAAGATACAAATCAAGCAGTATATAGAGAAGGTTCACAGGAAATTGTATGGAACGAAGATCTAGAAGAATTGCCTCCAAAAGTGAAAATATCTATGGCGTCCTTTGTACCTGTTTTCATTACCCTCCTTATATTTGTCTTTCTAGGGTATATGCAGATTCAACGGCTAGCATAGTGGGTTGAGAGGAAGAAAAAGATACTTAAAATCGGGCGGGGAAACCCCGTTCCTAGCAATGTGTGCAATATTACTAGGGGCAGGGTTGTCCTGCCCGTCTGTCGTTTCATCTAATTTCATCAGCATTTTTAAAGAGTAGCTTTTACTGAAAGAAAGTATAAGTTAGATAGATAGAGAATAACCTAAGGATGATAGATCGTTGTTCTTTGAAAGGAATGTGGACACTGTATGGACAATTCAAAAGATGAAGGCAGTAAACCTTTACCAGATATTATCAAGGAGGATCTCAGTGTTTTATTCGTAGGATACAATCCTGGTTTGAAATCTGCCCAAGAGGGACATCATTATGCAGGAAAAAGCAATCGATTTTGGAAGTTGTTATATGATGCGGGGTTAACCCCTTATAAGTTAAAGCCTTACGAGGACAGAGAACTCCTAAACTATGGATATGGATCAACAAATATTATAGACAGAGAAACGAAAAGTGCGGCGGAGTTGACTGACGAAGAATATGAAGCTGGAAGAGAAAAATTGAAGAAACTATTGCGAAAATATCACCCCAAGATTGTATGCTATGTAGGAATCGGCGTTTATCAGAGGTTTGCAAAGAAGAAAGATATAAAGCCAGGCTTACAGTCGAATCCCGTGGTGGAAGGTGTGTTGGACTATGTGTGCTCTTCAAGCAGCGGGTTGAATCGGATTCCCATGGATGAGCAAGTGAAGTGCTTTGAAGGTGTGGTAGAACTTTTAAAAAGTATAAAATAAGATATTGTGTATAAAAGCCACCCCTCTTACCCATAATACAGAAGAGGGGAGGGGTAGAAATTGTCAAAGAAGAACAGCCTTAAGAACAAAAAGAAGAAGATAGAGACCATAGAAGATCAATGGAAATACGAAATCGCGGCTGAATTAGGATTAACAGATAAGGTAGAAGAATTTGGTTGGGGTGGGTTGACTGCAAAAGAAACAGGTCGAATCGGCGGACTCATCACCGTACGCAAAAAACAACTCAATCAGAAAATGACCATGGAGGGATAGGAAATACTATTCCTCTTTTTATTTAAGTTTATTTAGAAGGTGCTGGAAGTCAAAGTCATAATAAGTGTATACAGTTGTAAAATTATGCGACGTAAGGTTGAGATCAAAGCTGGTAGGGGCGATTTACGAATCGCCCGTGGACCACAGATATTAGCCAGTTTGTTATCATAGGTAGGGAATGCCCCCTGTGGCATTCCGTTTATTGAGCAGGATATTATTGGAGTCTTGATATCAAATAATCTGCTTGCAATTGTGATGGTAAAAGGCAACGGAACGGCACAGGGGCACGTTCCCTACGACTACCACGACGTATCTTTTTATTATTGAGAATTAAAAGAAATAGGGATTCTCTTTTTTTCTTCTTTATTCATACAATTCTCTAATATGAGAAAATGGGGTATAATAGCTGTAATGAATAGTAGGAGGTAGCTTATGTGCGGAAGGTACTACTTAGATGAAAGTCTTCGTGGCCTAGAGGAACGATACCATTTAGTCCATACAGATGTAGGCTATGTACCTAGGTATAACATAGCACCTACTCAATATGCCCCTGTGGTCATTAAGGATGTTACCAAGGAATTAAAGCTTTTCAGGTGGGGTCTTATCCCTTCCTGGGCTATGGATCTCAGCATAGGGACGAAAATGATCAACGCAAGGGCAGAAACCTTATCAGAAAAGAAGAGTTTTCGAGACGCTTTTCAAAAGAGAAGGTGCATTGTTCCTGCCAGTGGATTTTATGAATGGGAAAAGATAGGGAAGTATAAACAACCCTATAGATTCCGTTTATCCAGTCAAAAAATATTTTCTATGGCTGGGTTATGGGATGTATGGACAACTTTCCAGGGGGAGCAGATATACTCTTTTACCATTATAACCACTGAGTCCAATGAGTATTTACGTCCTTATCATCATAGAATGGCTGTCATCTTACAGGAAGAGGACGAAGACCGGTGGCTGGGTGGGGGCATGAATCATCTGGACGACCTAACCAGTATATTGAAGCCTTATTCAAGTCAGAACTTTGAAAAGCAAAGGGTGTCTGATGGGGTAAACTCAGTGAGAAATGATTATCCTGGACTAATACAACCTATCTCTGTTGAAGAACAGGTCAAATGGGACATATAAAATGAAATTTCATTTAGCTGGAGTTGTAACGCCACCTAAATGTTAGTCATGGGATAAATTTTACGCAAATGGAGGGAAAACAGCCATGGATGAAATAAAAAGCGCCGTTGCACTTATAAAGAGCAGTAGAAAGACAATTGTTTTAACAGGAGCGGGTATCTCAACAGAAAGCGGAATTCCAGACTTTAGAAGTCCTGGAACAGGTCTGTGGGAAAAAATTGATCCCATGGAGGCATTATCAACAAAAGCCCTATATCAATACCCTAAGTATTTTTATGAGGTGGGGTTTCCGTTATTAACTTCTATGGCGGATGCGGAGCCGAACAAAGCCCATAAAATACTGGCTAAATTAGAGGACGAAGGTTATATTCAGCTCCTTGTCACTCAAAATATTGATAATTTACATCAAAAAGCTGGATCGAAGGATGTATTGGAGGTTCATGGACATACCAGGAGCGGGTATTGTTTAAGCTGCTATGGAGAAGTCTCCATGAGGGATATGAATCATATCATTCAAACGGGAGAAATACCTCCAAGGTGTCCCAATTGTGGTGGCACCTTACGTCCACATGTAGTGTTGTTTGGGGATTCCTTACCCCCTTGCTTTGATAGAGCGTGGGGAGAGGTAGAGACAGGGGATCTTCTGATTGTTATTGGCTCAAGCTTGGAGGTTGGACCTGTAAATCATCTTGCAAATCTATGCAAAAACCTTATGATTATAAACCTTGGGAAAACAGCCTATGATCGACGGGCAGATTTGATTATACAAGGGACTGCAAGCTCAATTTTGGAGCAGATTTATGAAAAGCTACATCATGATGAGGAGAGATCGAATGAGTGCTTATAGTAGTTTTGCCTATGTTTATGATGTCCTCATGGGAGATGTGGATTATGAAAGCTGGGTAGTATACATAGAACAAATTTTTGATAGATATGAATTGAAGCCACAAAACATCGTAGAACTTGCCTGTGGGACAGGCAATATTACAAATCGTTTGGCTAAAAGAGGATATAATGTCATTGGAACTGATTTATCGGAAGATATGCTTATGGTTGCCCAGGAGAAGGCTACTGACATGGAGGTGCCGGTCATTTATTTACATCAGGACATGAAGGAAATGATGCTGCCCAACGAGTTGGATTGCATTTTATGCGTCTGCGATGGCATGAACTATGTTCTCAAAGAGACTGACCTAGCACAAATATTTCAGTCAGCCCATGAACATTTGAAGGATGGTGGTCTGTTTATATTTGATATTAGTTCATATTATAAGCTTTCTCATGTGCTTGGTAGAAATACCTTTGCAGAAAATCATAAAGGGGTATCTTATATTTGGGAAAATTATTATGATGAAACGAGAGGTATATGTGATTTTGATTTAACTCTTTTTGTTCAAGAGGAAAGGCTATATAGGAAGTATACAGAAAGTCACAGTCAAAGAGCTTATAAGGAAGAAATGATTAGGAGTATCCTCAGAAAAACTCCATTCAAAACAACAGAGGACTTTGATGCCTTCACATTTCAAAAGCCGAGGCTTGAAAGTGAAAGGATTTATTTTGTCTGCCACAAGTGATGAACGGGATACAGGGTTGGAAAAATTTCTATCAATTGACAGGAATTATTGGCTATGGTAAACTTTAGAAGATAAAAACAATACTTGTGCAGATGTTGGTTAGGAGGATTATGTGTCAAGAGCATAACCGAATTGGTTGCAAACGAGTAGCGAATCAGCCCTGACTTGGATCAGGGCTTTTATTATTGCAACCATGTGGTTTACTATGAAAAATATTGTTTATAATATATAGGAGATATAATTAGGAGGGAACAAAATGAAAAATTATGTTGTAAGGGCGGTAGCAGCAGATCAGAAGATTAGAGCTTTTGCTGCTATTACTACGGATATGGTGGAGCAAGGGAGACAGATTCACAATACTACACCGGTAGCCACAGCGGCTTTAGGAAGAACACTTACAATTGGAGCAATGATGGGTGTCATGTTAAAGGGAGATAAGGACAAGCTTTCTATTCAGATCAAAGGTGACGGACCATTAAAGCAAATCCTCGTTGCTGCCGATTCCAAAGGAAATGTGAAGGGGTATGTGGCGAATCCATATGTAGAAATGCCTTTACGGGAAGATGGAAAGCTGGATGTAGGCAGTGCTGTGGGTAGAGAGGGAAAGGTTATAGTGATTAAAGATTTTGGTATGAAAGAGCCTTATGTTGGCCAATCAGAATTGTTATCGGGAGAAATTGCTGAGGATCTTACAGCCTATTTTGCTGCTTCAGAACAACAGCCATCGGCTATAGGGTTGGGCGTGCTAATCGATCGAGACCAAACCGTAAAGGCAAGTGGCGGATTTATTATTCAACCTTTACCGGGCTTACGGGATGAGATTATTACGATTATTGAGGATCGGTTAAGTTATATGCCTCCAATCACTGAGATTATAGATGGTAAGAGAAGCGCTGAAGATGTACTTAGAATGGTTCTAGACGGACTAGATGTGGAAATTCTTGAAACGAAAGAAGTACATCTGAATTGTGACTGTTCTGAGGAAAGACTTGAAAAAGCGCTGATGAGTATTGGTGAAAAGGATTTAAAAGAGGTCATTGAAGAAGATGGACAAGCAGAATTAACTTGCCATTTTTGTAATACAGCATATCATTTCGATCGAGAGCATCTAGAGAGACTGTACATAGAAGCTACGAGCTAAAAAATATAACAAAGGATTACTAAAACGAGAGAAGTAAGAATATATTTGTTTTAGAGGGTAATAAGTGAGATGAATTGATAAAATTAACATTGACTTAACGGCAAAAATATTGTAATATATATATTGTCAGTTTTGTTAATGAGGGCGCATAGCTCAGCTGGGAGAGCACCTGCCTTACAAGCAGGGGGTCATAGGTTCGATCCCTATTGCGCCCACCATAAAACTTAAGCTTTTTATCATGCGGGTGTGGCGGAATTGGCATAAGCAGAGAACCAAACTCGGTAGAGTTTGTGTGAATCGCTTAGTTATAGCCCATGTTCAAGAAAAACAGTAGTTCATAAAAGTTAAGCTTTTTATCATGCGGGTGTGGCGGAATTGGCAGACGCACTAGACTTAGGATCTAGCGCCAACGGCGTGGGGGTTCAAGTCCCTCCACCCGCACCATTTGTTTTTGAATAACTCTATATGGAGAAGTACTCAAGTAGGCTCAAGAGGACGGTTTGCTAAACCGTTAGACCGGGTAACTGGTGCGAGGGTTCGAATCCCTCCTTCTCCGCCAATGTGAAAAAGGTATCTACTGATAAAAGTAGATGCCTTTTTCGTTTTTTGAATAATTGTAAGTAAGGATTTACAAACGGAAATACACATAAAAAATATGGTAATTTTTCCAGTTTATAACAAAAAATTAATAGGTCGATAATACTAAGTTAACAATGCTAGTGTAGACTCATTCTTGAAAGGATTTATATAAATAAAAAATAATGAACAGTGGAGGTGCAGTTTCATGTTTAAAATGAAAAACAAGGTTTTTCCAATCATTTCTTTTCTGTTGATCCTTACAGTAGTCTTGTCAGGATTTCTTCCAACCGATGCATTTGCTCAAGCTTTTAGCAAAACGAACAATACGTATAATGGGAAAACGCCAAAGTATGTATTCTTGTTCATTGGGGACGGGATGAGCTTTCCACAAATCTCATCTGCAGAAATGTATCTAGGTGCTCAAAAGAGAACAGTCTCACCAGTAATTAAAGCTTTAGATTTTACAAACTTTCCTGTAAATGGCGTCGCTTCAACATATGATATGGACTCCTTTATACCTGACTCAGCTTCTACAGGTACTTCCTTAGCGTCGGGCATTAAAACAGGAAATGGAATTATCAATATGGATACTACAAAGAAAGTAAAAGTAGATCCTATTACAAGAAAATTAAAAGACATGGGATATAAAATTGGTGTAGTATCCAGTGTATCCCTCGACCATGCTACGCCAGCTGTATTCTATGCAAACCAAGAAAGTAGAAACAACTATTATGATATTTCTTTGCAGCTAGCTAACAGTAAGTTTGACTACTTTGGTGGTGGTGGATTTGCTGACCCTGCAGGTGTAAAAGCAAAATTGACAGGGGCACCAAATGTAATTGACGTTGCGAAGAAAAATGGATTTAAAGTGGCTAATACAAAAGAAGAAATATTGGCTTTAAATAACAAATCTGGTAGAGTAGTCGCAATTAATCCAAGATTAGATGGTTCTGCCGCAATGCCTTATGACATGGATACAAAAGAAGGCGAATTAAGACTTTCAGATTTTGTAAGAAAAGGTATCGAAGTATTGGATAACTCTAAGGGGTATTTTATGATGGTGGAGTCTGGTAAGATTGACTGGGCATGTCATGCAAATGATGCTACTGCATCTATCAAAGATACCGTCGAATTTAACAATGCAATCATGGAAGCGTACAAAGTATATGAAAAATATCCAAAGGATACATTAATCGTTGTGACAGGAGACCATGAAACAGGTGGTATGACAATCGGTTTCGCGGGTACAGCCTACAGCACATTCTTTAACAAGCTAGAAAAGCAGACAGTTTCTTATGATGAATTTAATACAATTGTTTCTGGTTATAGAAAGAATACAAAGCCTGAAGAACAAAAACTAGCAGACCTTCTTCCACAAATTGAGAAGGCATTTGGATTGATCACTTCATCCAACTCAGATGCAAAAACCAATGCTGATTTCGTTTTGACAGATGATGAGCAAAGGGCAGTAGAGGCAGCATTTAAAAGAAGTATGGAAGATCCAAAGACGCGAAAGTTAAGCGGATCTGAAAACATTTTATATGGTACATATGAGCCATTAACAGTAACATTGAATCATATCTTAAACAATAAAGCAGGTATTAGCTTTACAACCTATTCCCATTCAGGACTTCCAGTACCAATATATGCAGTAGGCGTAGGACAAGAGTTGTTTAATGGTTCCTATGATAACATAGACATTAATGCAAAGTTAAAAGCTATTACTAAAATTACAAAGTAATCTTTATAATTCATTCAGTCTGTCAGATAGGATAAGAAAATAACATTAAGGATAGAGGTCACGTAGTATGGGGCCTCTATCTACTATTTTAATATCTAAGAAAATATGGGATTTAGAGTGCATAGTTTCTTAATCAATAGAAAGGATGGTTCGTCAATGATGTATAAGATAAAACTAAGTCCAGATGCTATCTCAGTTATGATTGTTTCTATAATTGTCATCATATTGGCATTTATTCCAACTGGCTTTTCAAACAATCAACATGCAAATAGTTTTAGAGCAGCAGCGTTAGTCATAGACACCAATGATGCTATGATGCACAATACAGGTATGATTCGTCTAGGAGACCAAGTGTGCACGCTTGAAATTCTAAATGGTCCTTATAAAGGACAAATTGTTGAAGGGACAAATCGACTCATGGGGAAGATGGAAATCGACAAGGTTTTCGAAAAGGGGGATAAGGCCCTGGTTGTTCTTGATACGGAAGGAGATACAATTCGTTATGTGAATGTAATTGACCACTATAGAATCAATGTTGAGCTCGTACTGTTTGCTGGATTTCTAGCGCTATTGATATGGTTTGCGGGTTGGACCGGGGCAAAGGCGATGCTTTCCTTTGTATTAACCATATTAACTATTTGGAAAATATTAATCCCAGCTTTGCTGAAGGGGTGGAATCCCCTTGTACTATCTATGGTTGTAGTGATGATACTAACTATTGTAATCATCACTTTGGTGGGAGGCGTTAATAAGAAGTCTTTTGCTGCAATTAGTGGGTCCCTGGCAGGTACAGTATTGACCTGTATAATGGCAATCATCTTTGGCAAGTATTTCAAAATACATGGAGCCATCATGCCATTTTCTGAGACACTGCTATATTCTGGTTATGATTACTTAAATTTGACAGATATTTTTATCGCTGCTACTTTCATAGCTTCCTCAGGGGCGTTGATGGATATAGCCATAGATATTGCAGCGGCTCTTGATGAATTGGTGCAGAAGAATCCTAACTTGTCTAGAAAAGAAGTCATCGAATCTGGATTGAATATTGGAAGGGCAGTAATTGGAACAATGACCACTACACTGCTTTTGGCTTACTCAGGGGGATATATCGCACTACTCATGATATTTATGGCCCAAGGTACCCCGATAATGAATATTTTAAATCTCAAGTATGTGTCAGCAGAAATACTGCATACTTTGGTAGGTAGTTTCGGATTGGTGACAGTAGCACCTTTTACGGCAGTAATTGCAGGGATTGTATTAACACAACCGAAATCAGAGGAACAGTTTGTAAAGAATGAAAATAGAATTGAAATACAAGAGACAAAAACATCCCTAGAAGTATAACCTTTATAGCAATGTACTTTGTGATGAATATAAAAAATGGTGAAGAGGATAATAGAGAATACGCTAGGTCCTCTTCTTTTTTATTTAGAAATTTTGGAATTACACTGCCAAATATGTTTTTTCGTAAACTTTTTCAAAAGATAGTTTCATGTTTTCTGCCTCCTGAGGGAGAATATATATTAGAACGCAGCCTATCTATTTTATTATGCTTTTTACACTAGGGAAAATCTATAGTACAACAATCAGCATAAGGTAAAGAAATCTTTAGGAAAGGAACCGAACATGGTATAATGAATGAGATGAATGCTATATTGTATCGTAGAGGAGCGCAAGTAAAATGAGAAGAAGGAAAAAGCCTGGTGCAAAGGAGAAACTAATAAGTCATGAACTTCACCTTTGCAAAGAACCAGAAAAATATAAAGGGAACTGGGAGGAATACTTCCTAGAGAAGAAACCAATCCATGTAGAGTTAGGAACTGGTAGAGGTCAATTTATTACGACCTTGGCTGAGAAAAATCCTGATGTTAATTTTATCGGTATCGAGATAAAAGAGGAAATTTTGTTGAAGGCAGTGGAGAAGGCTGCCGACAAAGGATTAAGAAACATTACGTTCCTTTGGTATGATGTAAATAAGTTAGACGAGGTATTTGCCGATGGAGAGCTAAGCAGAATATATATTAATTTCTGTGATCCATGGCCCAAGGCAAGGATGGGTAAAAGAAGGCTCACCCATAGAAACTTTATAGAACGATACACAAAGTTTATGGGAGAGCGGGGCGAGATTCAGTTTAAGACGGATAATGAACAACTTTTTGAGTTCTCTCTAAATGAGTTTGCAGCTTGTGATCTTCAATTGAAAAATATTACCTTTGATTTGCATCATAGTGGATTGGAAGATAATACTACCACGGAATATGAAGATAAGTTTTCAGCCATGGGGATGAAAATCTATCGTTGTGAAGGAGCAAAAAGAAATTAGCATTTCCATAGGTATACGCAATAGTCTATGCCTTGAAAATACATCATTAAAGGGATCCTAGGTATATAGGATCGTAATACATATTGAGGTGAAGGAAAATGAGTCGAGTAGGGGAAAAGTTAAAAGAGGAAAGATTAAAGAAGGGGATGACACCAAAACAATTAGGGAAAAAGTGTGGTGTAGCGGAATCCTTTGTTTTAGACATTGAGACCGGAAAAAAGATTGTCAATGAAAAGCTATTGTCCCAGATATCGAAAGTGCTAGGTGTAAACCTAGAGGAAGATATGGTGCCAGAAGTACCTATGGAGGAGGCAAAACCTAATTCAGCCAAGGCTATAAAGGCTGTAGAGGCAGTGCCCCAGCGACGTCTTGAGGTGGTACCTTTGGATCAGTGGGGGGATGCCCTTTCTAATATTATTAAGAAGATCCCCATTTATGATATGGCAATGGAGAACATAAAGGGATATAAGAACTTTCCAATCATAGAAAGAAAGGTAGAGGGGTTCCATCCGGATAAGCTTGTCTATATTGAAATACTTGATGACACCATGGGACAATATAGAATAAGAAAAGGAGATCGGGCGTTAATCTATTTAAACCATGAGTTTATGAATGGTGCATTTCAGTTGGTAGAGTATGATGGAAAACGAAGATTGAGGAAGATGAAAAAGCTAGAGGGAAATAAAGTTCAATTGACTGAGGGTGACGGTCAAGGTGTTACAAAAGAAATAAAAGATGTTAAGGTTATTGGAAGAGTCATTCGCGTTGAAATCGATTTCTAGACCGTGAAGCTATGAAGGACAGCACTCTTCATAGCTTTTATGCTAAGATTGACCAGTGTCAACATGAAAATTTGGGGTATGGATAGGATAGGCATGGAAGGTAATCTAAGAATGCTCCTTCTATCCATGGATATACTAATAGAGTTAAAGATATATAGAGAGACATAGCAACATTCTAAAAGGAATGATCGTATAATAATAATAAAAGTGAAGATGGTGTGGTGAACAGGGTGAAAAAGCAGCTAGATAAATGGATAACAGCATCTATGGTATTGTTCTTTGTGGCTTTGCCAATCATTACAGAGGCTGTGAATGGAGATGCATTGGGGGCTGAGATCGCATTCCAAGGACAACTACAACATTTTTTTCAAAGACTAGAGCTGTTCATAGGGACGGTGTTTACCCTATATACAATATTCATTGCTTTGGTTATATTTATGGAGAATAGAAACCCATCAAAGACCATTGCGTGGTTGTTAATATTGTTTCTAGTACCAGTGGTGGGCTTTATTTTTTACTTGTTTTTAGGGCAAAACTTTCGAAAGCGAAATATTTTTAAAAAGAAAAGAGATATAGACTTTGAAAAGTTCCAAGATATTGCAAAACATCAACGACAGGCCATTAAGGACAAAGATCTGTTTAAAGACGATGAAAGCTTTGTAAAAAAGAGACTGATTAGCCTTATTCTGAATAATGCCAACGCACCCTTTACAGTGAATAATGATTCAAAGGTGTTGACCAATGGAGAAGAAACGTTTGAAGAAATCATTGGGGTTTTAAAAGAGGCCAAGGATCACATACATTTAGAATACTTTATTATGAAAGAGGACGGCATTGGCAGCGTCATCAAGGGAATATTGATAAATAAGGCCCAGCAGGGCGTGAAAGTTAGGGTTATTTATGATAGTGTTGGAAGTTGGCGTCTCAGCAAAGGGTATTTAGAGGAAATGAGGGAGGCCGGGGTAGAAATTCATAGCTTTTTACCTGTGTATTTTCCAATTTTAAGCCGTGAGTTAAATTATCGTAATCATCGAAAAATTATCGTAGTGGATGGGAATATCGGGTTTTTAGGAGGATTAAATATAGGGGATGAGTATTTAGGTGGAGATCGCTATCTAGGATTTTGGAGAGATACCCATCTACGGATTAGAGGAGAGGCAGTGTATGGTCTCCAAAATATATTCTTCAAGGATTGGTATTTTGTTTCAAAGCAACAGTTACCCTATGATGGCGTATATTATCCAAAGCTGCCTTATTTTGGAGAACAGTTGATTCAGATAGCAGCCAGCGGCCCTGACTCTGACTGGCAATCGATCATGCAGGCATATTTTTTAACCATTTCCTCTGCAGAGGAGAAAATATGGATCAATACGCCATACCTGGTTCCTGATGAAAGCATTATGATGGCATTACGAACAGCATCATTGAGTGGTGTCGATGTACGGATTATTCTACCAAGCTATCCAGACCACCGTACAGTGTTCTGGGCGTCTATGTCAAATATAGAGGAGCTCCTACAAGCGGGTGTAAAAGTCTATAAATATAAAAAGGGCTTTATGCATGGAAAGATTCTGTTGGTGGATGGGATTGCCGCATCCATAGGAACAGCCAATTTGGACATACGGAGCTTTCAAATAAATTTTGAAGTCAATGCCTTTATCTATGACAAGGAGATTGTTGAGCGAATGGAGAAAGATTTCTATATGGACATGGAGGATAGTGACAAAGTGATTTTGGAGGAGTATTTGCAACGACCATTGTTGGAAAAAATTAAAGAAGCGGCAGGGCGATTGATGTCACCGCTGCTATAGATAAATGACAAGGAATGAGGGGGATCATAGACTTGGGCACAAAGGAAATTACGTTAATTGCAGGAACAGAGGAGACACGAAAAACACTATTGGATCAATTAAAAGGATACATCGGTGAGTATATTCATATCAAAAGCTATGCCGTCGATGAAGGAATTACAGAGTTTATCAAGTCAGACTTAATTATTGTTTCCTCTGATTTGGTATATGAGGAAGCTAGACCTCACTTAGCGGGGTACGATAAGCATAAGATCATTTCTGTAAGACGAACAATTAACTACAATTTCATTGATCAACTCCTGTTTATTCCAGAAGGAACGGAAATACTTTTTGTAAATGATGTGGCAGAGACAGTCTTTGATTCTATTGCAAAATTAAAAGAAATGGGAATTAATCATATTAAATATATTCCATATTATCCTGGAATCAAAGGGGCCAAGCCTGTAAAAATTGCAGTGACGCCAGGGGAGCGGGATAAGGTTCCTGATTTTGCAGAAGAAATCATTGATATTGGACCAAGGTTAATCGATATGACTTCTATGACAGAAATTCTGAGACGTTTGGATATGCTGGAGGAGAAGGCAGATGAGGTATCCCAAAAATACATGAGCAAAATTATCCAATTGGGGAAACGGCTGGTGGAAGCCACCAGGGAGACCCATCGATTCAATAAAAATCTTAATATCGTGCTAGAGGGTGTAAATGATGGATTACTAGGTGTTGACCCTTGGGGAGAAATTAAGGTATCTAATGGAAACTTGGAAAAAATCATTAATACGCCAACGCCATTAACCATGGGAAAAAATATTAAACAAATCATAAAGAATCGTGAATTGATACACTTTTTACTGAATCATGGAGAGAGCAATAATATTATTTTAAATATTGATAATGTAGATATTCTTATCAACAAGTTTTTTATTGAGGAAGAGAATCTAATCGTGACTACCTTTAAGAATATTAAAGAAACCATGGACATGGAGCGGCAGCTTAGGCGAGAGCTGGTGAAAAAAGGGCATATTGGAAAGTATACTTTTGAGGATATCGTAGGAAACAGTGAGGGATTAAAGAATAAGAAAAAGATTGCCATGAAACTCGCGGCAAGTGAACTTAATGTTTTGATAGAAGGGGAGAGTGGTACCGGAAAGGAGCTTTTCGCCAGTGCCATCCATAATGCTTCCCCTAGAAAAGATGGCACTTTTTTAGGAGTTAACTTTAGTGCATTACCAGAGGATCTTGTGGAAAGTGAACTGTTTGGATATGAAGAGGGCGCTTTCACAGGGGCCAAAAGGGGAGGCAAGAAAGGACTTTTTGAGCAGGCAGATCGGGGGACTCTATTCTTAGATGAAATAGGTGATATTTCCCCAAAGATACAGGCAAGGCTTTTGAGGGTACTCCAAGAGAAAGAAATTATGCGTGTAGGCGGTACTCAAATTATCCCTGTGGATGTAAGAGTCATTGCAGCTACTAACAAAAATCTCGTAGAAATGATTGAAAATGGAAAGTTTCGTCAAGATCTATATCATCGCCTAAAAGTGTTATATCTTCAGCTCATCCCTCTAAGGGAGCGTAAGGAGGATATTCAAGACTTGATTCAATGCTTTATTCGACAGAGCCAGGGGAATCGTGTGGCAATCGAAGAATCCGTTATACAGAAACTGAAATGTTATAATTGGTATGGAAATGTCAGGGAACTCAAAAACACAATCGAATATTTGTTGGCTGTTTGTGAGGATGATGTGATCACGGTCAGGGACATACCTGATGCTGGCTTCTTTCAAATAAAGTTGTTTGATAAACTGCATGAGCAAGACGAGGATGAGATTGAAAACTTGGGTAATTCTGAAGAACTTTATTTTATCTTGGGAACGTTGCATGAAAGCACCCTGAATCATCAGCTCGTTGGGAGAAAGCAGATGGCCCAGATGGCCAAGGAGAAGGGGCTCATGCTGACAGAACCACAGATTAGACAGCGAATGAACATTTTAGAAGAGCATGGTTATTTATTGAAAAGCAAGGGGAGAGCAGGCACGAAGCTGACTAAAAAAGGGAAAAGAGTTGTTGAAAAACAAAAATAAATGGTGCATAAAGGCTGTAAATGGTGCTATATAGCAGAAGACCTTTATCCATTTCAGGCTAAGATGAACCAAAATACAAGGGATAGAAGTGGCACAAGAATTGCATTATCCATAACGGAATTCACTTAAATAGAAATTTTCCATGCAATATTTGCTTATAGCTCATTTGCAGCATATTCCGTGAATTGGAAAGGGGAACAATGATGATTAAGCTGATCAAAGGTGGGGAGGTTTATGGACCTCATTATATGGGGAAAATGGATATACTCATTGTTGGAGATAAGGTAGGGGAGTTAAGGGGTGAAATATCTATACAGGAAGGTATGCTGAATATTGAAATCATCGATGCTACAGGAAAATATGTAGTACCGGGGCTGATAGATGCCCATGTCCACCTTATTGGTGGCGGCGGTGAAGGTGGGTTTCGAACGAGGACACCTGAAATTATGCTTTCACAGATTACCATTGGCGGTGTGACAACGGTGGTTGGTTGCCTTGGTACTGATGGCACAACCCGTGATATGAAGGGATTATTGGCGAAAGCAAGGGGCTTGGAAGAGGAAGGAATCAGTACTTATATTTATACTGGATCTTACCAAGTACCGGTTAGAACCATTACCGAGAACCCTATGGATGATATTATTTTGATTGATAAAGTGATTGGTGTAGGTGAAATTGCTATCTCAGATCATCGATCTTCTCAACCTACTGTAGAGGATATTGCCAAGCTTACGGCAGAAGCCCGAGTGGGCGGGATTCTTTCTGGAAAAGCAGGCATTGTAAATATCCATATGGGGGATGGTGATCGTCAATTGGATGGTCTCGTTGACATCATCCGTAATACAGAGATACCTGCAACCCAGTTTCTACCGACCCATATTAACCGTAGTATTCAATTGATGAAAAAAGGGATTGAATATGGGAAAATGGGAGGATTGATTGATCTAACCACGAGCTCAGATCCTGATTTTCTGGAAGAGGATGAAGTCAAAGCCAGTACAGGTCTAAAAATGGCCATAGAAGCAGGTGTTCCTATTGAACAGATTACCTTCTCCTCTGATGGACAGGGAAGTATGCCGATTTTTGACAAACAGAGAGAACTTGTGGGCCTAGGTGTGGGAAAGGTATCTTCTTTATATAGAGAAATTCAAGATGCAGTCCTCGTGGAAGGTATTTCATTAGAGGATGCACTAAAAGTGGCCACATCAAATCCTGCAAGAATTCTAAAGCTGAAAAACAAAGGAACCATTGCAGCAAAGAAAGATGCGGATCTTGTCCTCGTCGATAAAGAATCTCTTGCCATCGATACCGTCATTGCCATGGGAAAGGTAATGGTTCAACGGGGAGAAGTTATCATAAAAGGTACATTTGAAGTATAGCAAAAGAATCCTGGGAATGTTGTCTATTCCCAGGATTCTTTATTAGTTTCTAGATGCTCTTGTTCTCGCATTTTTATCTAAAAGCTTCTTACGAATACGAATATTTTTTGGTGTTACTTCCACTAGCTCATCCTCTGCAATAAACTCAAGGGATTGCTCTAAGCTCATAGGTTTAGGTGTAGTCAGCTTCAGAGAATCATCAGAGCCAGATGCTCTTACGTTTGTAAGTTGCTTACGCTTACATACATTCACAGCCATATCACCAGCCCGTGCATTTTCTCCTATAATCATACCTTCATAGACATCTGTACCAGGAGATATGAAAAGGGTTCCTCTTTCCTGGGCATTAAACAAACCATAAGTTACTGCAGTTCCAGATTCAAAGGCTGTCAGAGACCCTCTTAATCTGGACTTGATATCGCCTTTGTAAGGTGCATAGCCATCAAAGATGTGATTCAATATACCATTTCCTCTGGTATCCGTTAAGAATTCAGAACGGTAGCCGATCAAACCTCTAGCAGGAATTTTAAACTCTAGTTTTACTGAACCATTGGAGTTGGTGATCATGTTCACCATCTCTCCTTTTCTTTGACCTAGGGTCTCGATAACAATTCCCATGTATTCTTCAGGTACTTCTATAGTAACGTGCTCCATAGGTTCTTGGGTAACACCATTAATATTCTTCATAATTACCTCAGGTCTGGAAACTGAAAGCTCATAGCCTTCTCGACGCATGGTCTCTATAAGAATAGAAAGGTGGAGTTCCCCTCTTCCAGATACCTTAAAGCTGTCAGCAGAATCTGTTTCCTCAACGCGTAGGGCTACGTTGGACAGTAATTCTTTCTCCAATCGCTCCTTCAAATGTCTGCTGGTTACATAGGTGCCATCTCTACCTGCAAAAGGGCTATCATTGACGATGAAGTTCATGGCAATGGTTGGTTCATCAATTTTTATAAAAGGAAGGGGTTCAATTTTATCGGTAGAGCAGATTGTTTCACCAATATTTATGTCATCATTGCCAGATATGGCTACAATTTCACCAAATTGTGCTTCATCGATTTCTACTTTACTTAAACCCTGAAAGTTATAGAGTTTACTTGCTCTGAAGTTTTTGAACTCTCCTGCAGCAGTACATAATACAACCTCTTGATTCTTTTTAATCTTACCTCGAGTAATCTTTCCGATGCCCATTCTACCCACATATTTGTCATAGTCTATGGAGGAGATCACTAGCTGGAGACCATCCTCTGAAGTGCCCTCTGGGGGAGGAACTTCTTTTAAAATAATATCAAATAGAGGCTTCATATCCTGATGCTCATCGGTCAACTCATACTTAGCAATACCTTGCTTTGCGGAGGTATAGATGACTGGAAATTCTAACTGGTGATCTTCAGCTTCAAGATCAATAAACAAATCGAGAACTTGATCGATGACCTCATCGCATCTAGCATCTGGACGGTCAATTTTATTGATAACAACCACTGGCTTTACACCTGATTCTAAAGCTTTTCTCAACACAAATCGTGTCTGGGGCATAGGACCTTCAAAGGCATCTACAAGGAGTAAAACGCCTTCCACCATCCGCATGATTCGTTCTACCTCTCCGCCAAAATCGGCATGGCCAGGGGTATCGATGATATTAATTTTTACATCACCATATATAATGGATGTGTTTTTAGCTAAGATAGTAATACCACGTTCCTTTTCTAGGTCGTTGGAATCCATCATCCTCTCATCTACGTGTTCATTCGTACGAAAGGTACCGCTTTGTTTTAACATTTCATCCACCAAAGTGGTTTTGCCATGGTCTACATGGGCAATAATTGCAACGTTTCGAATATTATTTTGTATCATTTAATACTTCCTCTCTGTTAGTTATCCACATGCAATTGTAACATAAATGAATTCATAAATACAATGGATTCTATGTTAAGAAATGATAAATTTCATGATATATATCATTTTTTTGTAAAAAAATAAAAAGGAGGATAAATCTCCCCCTTTTAGTATTGTCTTAAATCTCCCATTAATTCATCAATCAGTGCTCGAACAGATACAATCTTATCTATTTTATGAACCTTGGCACCAGCGAATGCAAAACCCCTGTCAAGATTTCCCTTTTGAGCATTAATCAAGGCATCGGCAATGCAATATAAGGTCTCCTTTGGATTACACGGCTTAAGACAATTGATACATTTAATATCTTGCGGCTTTCTTCCATCTCGATAGACCTTGTCGATAAACTCATTTCTAATGGCTCTACCAGGCATGCCTACAGGACTCTTAATAATGGTTACGTCTTCTTCCTTTGCATCAAGATAGGTCTGTTTAAAGGCGTCTGATGCATCGCATTCATGGGTTGCAACAAATCTTGTGGCAATCTGAACACCTGCCGCTCCTGCTGCTAACACATCACCGATATCTTTTCCATCATGGATACCACCACCAGCGATGACAGGAATTTTGCGGCCATACTTTTCTTCAAAGGGTGCGATGGCTTCTAGTACTTCTTTTACAAGCTTTACCAATGAGAAGTCTTTGAGATCACTCAACTGTTCTAATGAAAAGCCAAGATGACCGCCCGCCTCTGGACCCTCTAGTATGATGGCATCGGGCAGATAGTTATGCTTTTTGTCCCATTGTCTGCAGATGAGCTGGGCAACCTTCCCAGAAGAAACAATAGGTGCAATCTTCGTCATAGAATCCTTCACAAGCTCAGGTAGTTTCATAGGTAAGCCTGCTCCTGAGAAGATAATATCCACCTTTGCTTTTACTGCGGTTTTCACCATATCATCAAAGTTATTAATGGCAGTCATGATGTTGACGCCGATAATACCCTTAGGTGCTAGCTCCTTGGCTCTTTCAATATGATAAGCTAAGGCATCAAGATTGGCTTGATATTTGTTTTTCTGGTAGCCTTCAAAGTTAAACCCTGGTTCAACACCAGAGATGACCCCAATGGCGCCACAGTTCGCTACGGCAGCAGCAAGCCCTGACAGAGAGATTCCTACACCCATGCCACCTTGTATGATAGGCACGGAGGCCGTTAAATTTCCGATCTTTAGTTCAGGTATAATCATTTCAACACTCCATTCTGTGATATGCATACTTAGAAACATTATATAATATTTTTGGCGTATGTACAATTTAAATTATGAATGGGAAATGATTGAGGAAAAATAAAGTATCTAAAATTTATTGTAAGAAAATCAAGAAATAATTATGCAGATAGCCCACGAAACAATATAGAAAATTTGGAAAATAATACTATATTCTGATAAGTATTTATTGCTACAAAAGGAAAATATAGGTATAATATAGAGGAATATATAATCATAACCACTACATCCTTTCCCGTTCCGTTGGCTAGGTTGTTTCTTAGTGTAGTATTATATATTCCTAGGAAAGCATTTAGGAAGGGAGGATGATTCGTATGTATCAAGATAAGGCAATCTTATGTAAGGACTGTGGCTCAGAATTTACTTTTACAGAAGGTGAACAACAATTCTACGCAGAGAAGGGCTTTGAGAACGAACCCAAAAAGTGCAAGGAATGTCGTCAAAAATCAAAGAGAGACTTTTCAAGACCAAATAGCGGTGGACAGAGAAGATCTTTCGACAGATAGTAGTGAAAAACCCGTACCGACAGGTACGGGTTTTGTGTTTTGTAGGAGGCTTCATATATTACAGGGACTTGCAGGTTTTTAAGAAAAGGGTTATGGGTCTAGTCCTGGATGTCAAACTAAAAACCAGGTACAACAGAACCTTCGAAGGTTGCATCGATAAATTCTTTTACTTTATCGGACTGGTAGAGTTCTACAAGCTTCTTAATTCGAGGATCATCCTGCTGATCAGGTCTTGTAACAATGACATTTACCCAGGGAGAATCTTTGGGTTCTATAAAGATAGAATCTCTGGTAGGAACAAAACCTGCTTCAATGGCAAAGTTTGTATTGATCACTGCCACCGTCACATCCTGAAGAGAACGGGCAACCATTGGAGCATCTAATTCGATAAACTTAATGTTTTTGGGATTTTCCACAATATCCTTAAGGGTTACCTTTAGACCGACGCCCTCCTTGAGCTTGATTATACCAGCTGACTCTAGAAGAATCAGTGCGCGGGCTTCATTGGTAGGATCATTGGGAAGGGAAATCTGATCCCCATCCTTTAGCCCGTCTAGAGACTTTAGCTGGTTGGAATAGATGCCCATAGGAAAGTTCACAGAAGGGGCTATCTTAACAAGGTCCATTTTATGATCTGCATTAAACTGATTTAAATAAGGTTCGTGTTGAAAAATATTCACATCAAGCTGTTTTTCAAATAACTGGATATTTGGCTGCACATAGTCAGTAAATACCACAAGTTCTATTTTAAGATCGTTTATTTCTGCAATCTCTTTTACTTTTTCAGCGACTTGTTCATGGGGCCCTGCTGTAACGCCAACCTTTAGAGGTTTCTCTGGTTGAGAAGCAGGTTTTGCACCGCAGCCTGTAAACAGAGAAAGAATCAACAGGGTACTAATGGCTAGAATAAATAGTTTTTTCACAAAAAACAACTCCTTTACATGTTATGTTTTTTAAATTAGGGTTTGAAATGTTCAGGAAATTGCATTCTGCCTGGCCAGGCGCACAGCTTGATTTCCAAAA
>CALECF010000212.1 GCA_937948705.1 uncultured Anaerosolibacter sp.
CAAGTTGAAAGGCAGTAAATATTTGTTCCTCACGGACTTCATATCCGTGTTCTGGGAGGATATCGTAAAAAACCTCCCCAATCCAATCGACCAATTTAATTGGAAATTCTTCTTTTCTCTGATAGTCAAAGAGTGCTTTTAGCCCTGCAGACATGCTTTGTTCCCTCCTGCTTCAATATCTATTAATGATTGTGGATTTACTCTGGACGCGTGGCGCAGCATTCCACAGACTTAGTTTTATATTATCATTTTTAGTATGTTATCGTCTGCATTATTTTGTATTGCTTATTGATTTTCTAAAAAACAGAAATAGCCGTCCCTTATTCTTTCGAATGTTTTAGATCAGGTACCGCAAAAAGTTCGGTAAGGACCAGTTGATGGGGCAGGCAGTATGCAGTAATCAGCCTGTTCCGGAGAGTGGGCATACGGGCTTGAAAGAACGTCAAGCAGACGCTCCATTACACTGTAGTCCTCTTGTTTCACTGCGGCTTCTAGTGCGGCTTCTACCCGATGGTTACGAGGGATTATCGCCGGATTGGAGGTACGCATCAATTGATGAGAGAAGGCTTTCGTTTCCTGTTGCCTACTTAATCTCGCCTGCCAAAGCTCATTCCACTGAGCAAACTCTGTGGTGCCAAACAGGACCATATCCTCCCGTGTATCAAAAGTTAATGCACGGAAGGTATTGGTATAGTCCGCACCATACTTCTGCATCAGACTGAGAAGATCTTCAATAAGGGATTCATCCTGTATCTCTTCATTAAATATTCCTAGTTTTGCTCTCATTCCCGCGAGCCAATTGTGGTGATACAACTCAGTAAAATCCGAAATCGCATTCTGGGCAAGGTTGACAGCCTGATCCTGATTGACATGCAGCAGGGGCAATAGGGTTTCAGCAAATCGAGCAAGATTCCACGCGGCAATATTCGGTTGATTGCCATAGGCATAGCGTCCTTGACGGTCAATAGAACTGAATACCGTTGCTGGATCATAATTATCCATAAAGGCGCATGGACCGTAATCGATAGTTTCTCCGCTAATAGTCATATTGTCGGTGTTCATCACCCCGTGGATAAAGCCAACCAGTTGCCATTTGGCAATCAGCACAGCCTGACCCTTGATTACTTCCTGAAGTAGTGAAAGATAACGGTTCTCACCAGGTTCAACCTCTGGAAAATGCCGTTGTAGCGTATAATCAGCCAGGATTCTTAGATCCTCAACAGTTCCCCATTTTGAAACGTATTGAAAGGTGCCGACGCGTAGATGACTGGCAGCCACGCGTGTCAGAATCGCACCAGGTAAATGGGTTTCTCGGATTACTGACTCCCCGGTTGTCACCACCGCTAGGCTGCGGGTGGTAGGAATACCAAGAGCATGCATTGCTTCACTGATGATGTATTCCCGTAGCATTGGTCCAAGTGCTGCTCGACCATCTCCCCCGCGGGAATAGGGCGTTCTACCTGAACCCTTGAGCTGAATATCAAACCGTTCACCTAAAGGCGTAATCTGTTCGCCAAGCAACAGCGCTCGGCCGTCCCCTAACATCGTAAAATGTCCAAATTGATGCCCCGCATACGCTTGGGCAAGGGGCAAAGCACCTTCAGGAATCCGGTTGCCAGCAAGCACCGCTACGCCATCTTTGCTTTGCAGCCCCTGAACGTTCAACCCCAGGGATGTTACCAATGGATGATTAAGAATGATCAACTTCGGTGAGGATACAGCAACTGGGTCGTGGTGGGCAAAAAATGATTCCGGTAGACGGGCATAACTGTTATCTAAGTTCCATCCCATATCTATTATTGCATTTCCCTTTGTCATCATATCTCCTTCTTTTCATTTGTCTTTTTGTATCCTAGTTCTTTCTTTTACATAAACAAAATTCACAATCACTCTATACTATTTTTAACTATCTGCTTTATATAGCAACACAAGGCAGTCCCTTTTAGTGTCTACTTCTGTAAATTTATTATACCCCTTTCACACATAGATGACACTCTTTGAATACACCATTACTCCCTAAATTTCAAAACTATCGTAAAATAAAAAATACCAAGATTTAACTCATGGTATTTTTTATGTGGAAAGCTGCATTTTAGAAGCGAGAGATTATACTTGATAACACCCAAAGTTCATGGGCTTAATAAATTGTATATTGCGCAATCTCTATCTGCTCTGCATCAGACCTTTGCTCCTCACACAGCATTCTTTTGAATTCATATTGATTGTGCCTCAAAGCAATTTCCATAAAACAAAGGAATATTCCCATATCAATGGAATTATAAAATGGAAGCTTTGCCTTAGGAATAATCGAACGTACATCTGTTGAACGAAAGATTTGGATATATTCATTCTCGCAGACTACACGCCAAGGTTGGGAATTGCAGGCACTGGGAGCAAACCTGACAATATCTGTAACATTCGGTATGTGTTCGCCACTCCAAATTATTTCTAAATCCTTACGTTTTGCTTTTGTATAATCTTTCCTAAATTCTTCCGGTCGACCTTTCCCGAAAGCCAGCATAATTACATAGTCAAGTCCATCATACTGCAACTTATCAGGTTTTCCCATGCCATACCAGCACACACCAATATTATGTGATGCCATCCAGAGATCAAATTGCTCCAGAATGTATCCGACATTTACTAGATAGTTCTCTTTTTGTTCACTATACACCAGAAGGCAGTATTCACCACGCTTACATGTTGTTTGCTCACGTTTAACAATCCTATACTTTATATTTATATCATGCAATAATGGTAAAACTTTATTAAGGTGCTGCTCAATTTTTTGCAATTCCTCTATAGAAAGTACCAGGGTATCATCAAAGCGTCTGAACGACTTGCGTTTAAAGATCATGTCATATAAATTATACAAAATATTCACCGCCTTTGTTTACGATATACTCAAAGGGTAATAGATTATAAAATTATTATCAACATAATTTTTAAAATTTTATTAAAACACCATTATATTCTGTCGATTAATTCCTCTTAACATCGAATGATATACTCCATTATTACTTTTTATCCGTGCTTATCGTGGCATCATCGTCACCTTAAGTCCAATATATTAGTTATGAAGGAGAGGGACAATGCACCTGTCCCCCCCGTCCCCTCTATGCTTTTTATTTACATATGCTCAAAATATAGGTTTTGATAGAAAGATGCTACTGATACACAGATATAATAGGTACTAGATTCTCCTTTAGATTAGGAAGTTGTTTCTATATCACTTTTTGAAGTTAACCAAGCAGTAAACCTTTTTCTGTCTTTTTTACAAACAATCTGAGCCAGATCTCTTCCACTTTTAAATGCATTAGGTACTCCTCCACCCGGCTCCACCCACTGACCAATCATAAAAAAATTCTTTAATCCAGGTAGTTCCTTTTTAAAAGGATTTGCCTTAAATATATTCTCATTGGCCCAGCCTTGTATGGAACCTTTCCAGTTTCCCGTATATCTTATATAGGTTGCAGGTGTTGCAACATCAATCATTTCAATAGTGCTCTTTATATCTCCAATTTTTCTGTCAAGTATGCTAATTAAATCTTCTGCTATATTTTTCTTTTCCATTTGATATTTTTCTTTATCTATATTTCTTAAAGTTGACCAATACTCTCCATTTTTAGTGTCTAGTTGAATAACTAACAATGTCTTGTTCTCTGGTGCCAATCCCTTCACATCATTATATATTAATATATCAAAGGAGTTGTATTCACTACCATCACTGATACTATACGGGGATGACAAAACAATCTTTACCGTATGGGGCCAATCTTCAAAAGTATTGTTAACACCTAACGAAACCTGTATTTTAGAAGGATTTAAGTTTGCCTTATGATACTCTTTTTTTACTATCTCACTTATGTACTTTCCCTCAAGCAAATCAAAAACTGTAGCTTTTCCATCAGTAGCTGAAACAACAATATCCGCATAATGTTTTTCACCATTCTGTAGTACAATTCCAACAGCACGATTATCTTCAATCAAAACTTTGCATACTTTGCTCTTGTAGTGTACTTTCCCTCCATAGACAAGGTACTTTTTCTCAAAAAGCTTAGAAAATTCCAAGGACCCGATAGTTGGATATCCACAACGCTTTAAATCCATTTCTGATAAGATAAACATTTCAAACAGTATTGGTGATGAAAAATGTTTAACTACATCCTGCATCAGAGGATTTTTGAAACGCTTTGAGAACTCCTGCGCTGAGACATTAACCCATTTTTTCATAACAGGGATAAGGGGTAATGCCGTTAGCATTTTAAGCTTTCCTTGAAGATCTAAGAACTCTTTTGGCTTATCAAAGGACATTTGAATAGATTGAATTCTTTTTATATCCCTAATAAATTCGGAGATAACAACCTTATCCTCTGAGGCTATTTCTATCATGCTTTTTTGAAGTTTATCTAAATTTGCATATTGAATAAATTTCCTACCTTTTTCTAAAAGATATAGATGTTTTATATCCGCATCTACAAACTCTAACTTATCCATTTCAATCAATTCATTCCAATGTCTATAAAGAGGGTGTGTGGAAGATGAACCTAAAAGCCCATGTATACATCCTTCTATTAAGTAGCCCTCTCTACTCCAAGCAGTACATAACCCCCCTGGTACGCTATGAGCTTCAAAAATTTCTGTATCATACCCATTAATTTGAAGATAACAACCTGCTGACAAGCCTGCAATTCCAGCACCAACAATTATAGCTTTCTTTTTAATCATATTCCCCCCCTAGCTCAACTAGTGTAAACTAAGATTAGACTTTTAGTTTCATTTCATACACTCGTAATTCTCAATCCTTTGTAAAAAGATAAAATAAGTTTATATCGTTTCCACTCTATCATTTTTCAATTATATCACACCCATATATTTTCTATGTGAGGGATCCGGAGTTTATTATTTCGCTAAGTAGCCACACAAAATTCACTATCCTTTAGCAAATTCATGTTGTTTTGCGTAATTATATCCCCATGGGCGTAAAACATATTGTCTACATTATTCTAGAGAAACATAAATTACCCAAGTAAAAAGGACTAGATTCCCCCTAGTCCTCTGGTTCCAACCTATTTCTTCTCCATTAACACACCATGCATGTGAAGCGTGTTGTGTTCTAGGTAGCATATACAGAATTCTATTGTAATATTAGCATGACAAAGAACCGTCACCTGTCATATTGCATGGAACTCTTTGATACCAAGCTACTTTCGCTCTATCAACACCACACACGCAACGTGTGTTTTGATAAAAAAAGGATAATATATCGCAGAAGTAATGTGGATATCCCCCTAAGACCCCCTTTGGCTTTAGTGGAGTACCTTCATAGAGAGGCTTAAAGTAAGTATCATTAAATTTCTATTTCCTTTTAATAACCGGTATCCATATTTCACTTTTGAATTGTGGTGAAGTCACATCTTTATTCTCATTCCACAAAATCTCTGGTCCTTCTGCTATTTCATAATTTGAAGATGGAAACCATTCAGAATAAATACGTCCCCAGACATTTTGAAGTGTCTCTGGAAATGGCCCTACTGCTTCGAATACAGCCCATGTTGAAGCTACAACTCTAAGTTCTGCTAGATCACTTGGGCATTCATTTTTTGTTGCTACACCAATATAATGATCAAGCTCTCCCTTTTCTTCCATTCTATCTTCCGAAAAGTTTGTAGATGCACTAAGCAATCCTATAGGCTCTACATTAGATAACTCCTTAAGTTTACTGATTATTTCACCATCTAAGCTTTTCCACATTGCAGAAATCTCTGGATTTACTCCATTGAAAATAATAGGCACCCTTTTCTTAATACCAACTATGCTAAATGCTTCTTTTTCTTCGATTCGATAGTTCATTTCATTTCCTCCTTTTATTGATAATTGGAATGTCATTCTCGGATACGCTTTTAGCGATTGACCATTGTTTCTGGCTTCAGAAGGAGTTATCCCATGTAACCCTTGAAAAGCTCTTGTAAAAGAGTCTGCTGAGCTGTATCCATATTTTACAGCAACATCAATAACTCTTATGTTACTCTTATTAAGTTCAAATGCTGCAAGTGTAAGTCGTCTACGTCGAATGTACTCTGATAGCGTAACACCAGCAAGGAAAGAGAACATCCTTTGAAAATGATATTCTGAGCACAAAGCTATCCTTGCAACTTCTTTCAAATCAATATCATTTGTAAGATTTTCTTCAATATAACTAAGCGCTTCATTCATTCTTTTAAGCGAATCCATTTTTATGACCTCCTCTCATCAATAGAATAGCAGAAACTGAAACGATCTATCCGACATTTCTTGCCCCATTGTGTAGGGTTAATTCTTTTAAATATTAATCAGCATTTAAGGTGTCTAACCCATCTCCTGATGTTAATTTTTCAAGGTTATTAAATATCTTCTCTTCGTCCCAATTCCACCATTTAAGCTTTAACAATAATTCTATTTTTTCATCGCTAAAGCGTTTCTTGATAAATTTAGCTGGATTCCCACCATATATTGTATATGGTTCAACATTTTTTACTACAGTTGAGTTAGCCGCAATAATCGCACCGTCACCAATTTTAACACCTGGCATAATGGTTACATTCTGACCTATCCAGACATCATTGTCAATCACCGTATCTCCCTTAAAGGGTAGTTGTTCTACTGTAGGAGTAACCTTTTCCCATCCGCCACCAAAAATATTAAAGGGGTAGGTTGTTATGCCATCCATTTTATGATTTGCTCCGTTCATAATGAATTTAACGCCCTCTGCTATTGCGCAAAATTTACCTATTATTAGCTTATCTCCTAGAAATTCATAATGATGCTCTATATTATCATGAAATTTCTCAGGAGACTTCTTATTATCACTATAATAAGTATATTCTCCAATCTCTACATTGGTCTGTTTAGGTAAATTACTTATATAACAAACCGTTTTGATGTTTTCATTTGGATATAGCTTTTTCTTATCTGGTCCTATCATAGAGTACTCGCTCCTTTCAGCCTTTTATATTTTTCTTTAAGAAATTTAGGGACGGTTCTTGAATTGAATTAATTTTCTTTAAGAATCTTACACACCATTGACTGAGATATATCTCCGACCAGTTCACCAATTTCCTTTAGTGTAAGACCTGAGTTTTTCCTTAATCCTACTATGATTTTCTTTCTCAACGCTTTATCTTTCCTCAGGTCATCTTTGCATTTTTCTAATTTACTTAATTGATTTTCTAAAAACAGCTTTGCAGCTTCTAATGACTCAATATAATCTTCACTTTCTCTTCTTAGAATCATTTTGTCCGCTTCTACATCTAGTATCTCTTCTTTAAATTCATGCTTTATAACGTAACTGTAGTATTCTTCTACTGCTAGTTTTTTTCTACTAGAGAACATCCCCAGTACTCTTTCTATATCCACCAATTCTTTTCTGCTTTTTTCCCTTAGAAAATAATGATTAAAGCTGCTCCATTTATATTCCTGTGGAACTTTTACTATTCCAGCCTTTACTGGATTATTATGTATATATGCACTAACTGAAAGTAGATACTTATCATCTTCTATAATCTCACTTTTAAATCGGTCCTGGAATAGATGTCCAACCCGTTTATATGTATGATTGAAATAGTATACATAGCTTATATTAATACTCTTTACTATCTTTGATATATCGTTTCCATTGTCATCAATTAGCAGGTGCATATGATTATCCATAAGGCAATAGGCTTCCACTTTAAAATTGTATTTCTCTTTCATCCTTCCAAGTGTATCCAGAAATCTTACCTTGTCCTCATCGGATATAAAAATATTCTTGCGTTCATTCCCTCTCAGGATAACGTGATAGGTTTGGTACTCGCCTTTAATCCTTGCAATCCTTGGCATAACCTCTACCCCACTTTCTTTGTATATATTAGTATTATATTACTAAATAATTCCATTCAATTCAAGAACCGTCCCTAAATTTCTCTGTACCAAGGAGGGAGCAATTTTTTTCTGTAAGTATATTCATATGGACCTCCTTAAAGAAACGAAATCATAGGCATATATAGTTTTAGATATGATTTGAGCTGCTATTAATTTATTGAATTTATAAGATTTTCTCTTCATTTCCTCCAACTTTTTATCTGAGCTTAATAAAGTGTTCGTTATATTTATAAGTTCATTTGTATCTTTAGCCCATCTTGACCATCCTTGTCGACATACAAACTTAGCGTTTTTTTCTTCATGCCCAGGAATTGGTTTATAAATGATTGTAGGTAATCCAGATACTCCTGCCTCAGTTAGGGTAACAGCTCCTGCCTTTGAAATTAAGAGGGATGCCTTTTTCATAAGCAAAGGAATCTCATTGGAAAAGGGGATTACATTCCATCTCTCAGGGGTTTTATCCTTTATACTGTTGGTTATATATTGAAATAACTCCTCGTTTTTCCCAGTTAATACTATTGCCTTAAAAGGGGCCTCAATCTCTTCTAAGCTTTCCACCACTTCTTCAAGGCAACCTATTCCTAGTCCTCCTCCCATAATAAGTACTAAGGGTATATTATTTATGTCCCTAGTTCCAGTATTTTTAATTGGTTGATTCCCATAAAAGTCTATTTTTATTGGTATTCCTGTATTAATGACTGCGTTTCTGGGATAACCCTTTTTACAAATCTGATCTTTGACCTCAGAATTTGCCACAAAATATCCTGACATCTTTGGGTTATACCAAATTGGATGGAAACCATAGTCTGTTATTACTGTCCAAGCAGGAATGTTTAAGGAATTTGTGTAACTGGTGGCGGGAAAGGGATGAGTAAAAATAAAGATATCAGGCTTAAATGTATGTTTAATATTATTCAAAATTCTTAAACAGAGAAAGTCAGAGTAGTTAATTATAGAGGTACTTTTGTCATGCTTGTAAGTCCAATGAAATAATTTGCTATATACATAAGGTGTTCTTGTTATAACTTCGATATATACAATCTTTAGAAATTGATACACCTTGCTGTCATCTAGGATGTCAAATACTTTAATCTCATTACTAGGATTTTCAATCTTTAAAGATTCTTCTAGGGCTAATGCAACAGCATTGTGTCCTTGGCCTATAGATGCAGTAATAATAGCAATTTTCATACTCAATCTCCTCTCCTTATTATGACTTAATCATAATATAGTCAGTTTAAAAACAAAGAAATATCAGGTAAAGATTCTGTTAATTAATGACGATTAGATTAGTATTTTTATAAATTTAACAATCCTTTAATAGGGTATTAATATTGGAATAGTACAATGTATTTAAAGTAAAGTATGAGGAGGCAGATCATGAAACTTGTTGATTACCATATTCATTCTCTATACTCATCAGATAGTAGCGCTAAACTTGAAGACATCGCTAATTCAGCTATTACCAAAGGACTGAAGGAGATTGTTATTACAGATCATTTTGAGCCAACCTCTGTAGACAATGAATATACTTACTATAATCCTGTAGACCAACTGGTATCTATAGAGACCTTAAATGAAAAGTTAGATGGGAAGTTAAAGATTCGCCAGGGTGTTGAGTTAGGACAACCCCATCATTATCCTAATTTAATTAGAGAAGTTAAAGCTAAAGTAAATTTTGATTATATTATTGGTTCTGCTCATAAAGACCTCCATGATATAGATGTAAATCAGATTAACTATGGTCTGGAAAATTTAGATATCATTTGCAGAAAATATTTAAAAGAAGTAGTATCAATGGTTAAAGATAATCAATTTGACTGCGTAGGTCATCTTGATCTTATCAAGAGATATGCAAGCAGACAAGGCATCACCATTTCTATACGTCCTTATCAGGAACAGCTAGAAGAAATTTTTAAGATTTTAATTAATAACGGTAAGGGTATTGAAATTAATACTTCAGGCCTTCGTGAATCCATGAAAAGCTTTATGCCTGATTTTGATATAGTGAGTTTCTATAAAGAACTCGGTGGAGAAATTGTAACTATTGGTTCCGATGCCCATTACGCTAAGCATGTTGGTGAAGGCTTAAACTTAGCTATGGATATGCTAAGGAATGTTGGATTTAGATATATTACGGTTTTTGATAAACGAGTAGCTAATTTTGAGGCTATCACTTCTAGCGAAAAATATTACAAACTGGTTATTTAGCACCATTCAAAAGCAGCTTACTTAATAATTCATATTCTTTTATATTTGGAGACAACCATTAAGTTAATCCTCCCTCTACTTAATGGTTGTTTATTTATTAATTAAAATTAAAAAACTACTGCCTATACAGTAGTTTTTTATAGCACTTCCATTAATCATGCTCTTAGTATCAATTCATCTACCTTAACGTTTAGAGCTTCAGCTAAAGAAACAACTTTATTGAAGGCAGGATTATGTTTAGTTCCCCTTTCCAATTCTTCTATATAACTTTTGGAGATTCGTGTCAATCTAGCAATATCTAGGGTTGTATACCCCTTGGTATTTCTCAACTCACGGACTTTCAAACCATTTAACATAAAAACTCCTCCTCAAAGTATTTTAAGTTATTTGTTAAATTCCTTAGAGTAAAAACTTTATACCAGACAATATACTGGGATTAGATATTTTTCCTTGTTTTACTATACAAAGATTATATAATAGATTTCTACATTATTCTTTAAATTTTCATTAAGTTCTGGTTAATTTCCGTTATTCTGCTTCCTTACTCTCTATGATGGTTTTTTTTTTGCCTTTATAGGGATACCCTTTCCAGAAACAGTCCCTCACATAGTGGCCCAGATATTTATTGCTAACATCCAATCATGATGACAAGGGGACGGCAGACTGTGTGGTTATCCCATTAACGAGCTGAGTTAAGGACCCTATTCACAGCTTAGTTTTTAAACATAGTATATTTTTAACAAACCGGAACCTTACACTAGTGCCGGTTTGCTTCTTTCTCTGAGCCTTTTTAAAA
>CALECF010000213.1 GCA_937948705.1 uncultured Anaerosolibacter sp.
CGCTAGGAAACCCCTAGGTTTCCTTCGACGACAGCAAAGCTGTCTGAGCACCTTCCTAAATGAGGGCAGGGGATTTCATCCCCTACAACCCCTATTTTTTTATATAATAGGAAAGTAGAACTTTCCTATTATATAAAAAAACGCATCAAGTCATTCGACTTAATGCGGCCTAGATTTTAATATCTAGCAACCCTGATTTAGATAGAATCTGATGGCTTTTTTATATGGATGAACCTCGTAATATCCTAAACGGCATATTACTATTGAAAAAAGTGAACAGGCTTATATTGATAAGTCAAGATGGAACACTAACATTATGAAGTTCTCTCCCTGAAAAGTTCAACGAACCTACTGACAACTTCTGGATCAAATTGACTGCCAGAACATCTTACAATTTCTTTGAGTGCTTCATCGTGAGAAACAGGGTCTTTATAAACTCTGGCATTGGTCATTACGTCGTAAACATCCACCACAGCAATAATTCTAGATAACATAGGAATTTCATCGCCTTTTAAGCCTTTAGGATATCCTGTACCATCCCATCTTTCATGGTGAAATAAAATATACTTAGAGATATGAATGAGTTCTGGAGATGTTTCTGCAATTCTATAACCAATCTCAGAATGTCTTTTCATCTTTTCCCATTCCTCTGGTGTTAGTTTCCCTGGTTTCTGAAGAATAGAATCAGATATTGCCATTTTTCCAATATCATGTAGTAAAGCCAATAAGCCTAATTCATTTATTTTATCATTATCAAGATTCAAGCTTTTACCTAGTGCTATACTTAAATCTTTCATACGCTGACAGTGGGATTCTGTTTCGTGACTGCGCTCATATAATGATTTTTGCAAAGAATATATAATGTGGCTTCTAGTACTCTTACTCTCAAGTAACTTGTTCCTATACATTCGTTCCTCTGCTTCTTTAATTACCCCTGTCATAGGTTCGTTTTTGTATTTTATCGCATAGCCGAGGGAAATACTTATTTGTATCGGGGTATCGACTGATTCTTTAGACAGACTGTAAATTCTTTGACAGATCTTATCGACGATTTCTTTATCGGTATGAGGCAAGAGAATTGCAAACTCATCACCGCCCCATCTACATAGAATATCTTCTTTACGGCAGGCTTTTCTAAGAATCTCTGCAGTTTTCGCTAAAAGCTTGTCCCCTGTTAAATGACCAAAAACATCATTGGTTAGCTTTAACCCATTTACATCCCCAATAATAATAGCAAGAGGTAGTTGTCTATGAGTATCGAGCCGTTTTAGTTCTTCTTCAAAAAAAGCTCTATTATATATACCTGTTAACTTATCATGATAACTCAGGTATTTTATTTTTTCCTCAGCGTCTTTTCTTGTTCTAATGTCAGTGTATATAGCATGATAACCTATAATTTGTCCATCGACAAAGGTAGGGCCGCCTCGAATGCAAACGTCAATTAAAATGCCATCTTTATTTCTTCTCACTGTATCTACTTCTAGCTTTTGATTTTCAAAAGCTGTAGCATTGATCGTTTGGCTTTCTTCAACGTATTCTTCACTCACAATTAATTCATCAACGGTTTTTCCAACACATTCATCACCCGTATACCCAAATAGTTCCGTAAATGTTTGGTTAACACTTATAATACTGCGGTTCATGTCAATATGTACTATAGCATCGGGAGAATACTTAAAAAGAGATTCCAGAATTTGTTGTTGCTTTCTGATTTGATCTTCTGCTTCTTTTATGAACCTTACATCAGTATAAATAGCATAACCGCCGACAGTTTTGTTGTTTATAACAATAGGTACTCCTTTAACAAAAACTTTAATTGGATTTCCATATCTATCATACCGTACAGTATCTCGAAATTGACAATCTCCTTTTTCTAAACCAGCCAAGGTTAGATAGCTCTCCATCTCCTTGAAGGGATCAATAATATCATTAATATATTTACCTTTAACCTCTTCAAAGCTATATCCAAATAACTGAGTAAATTCCGTATTGATACCAATAATATGTTCTTTTTCATCAAACTGAACAATGGCATCTATTGAATTATCGAAGAGGCATTCAAATGATTTTTTCTGGCGCAGCAAATCATCTTGATTGTTTCTTTCTTTGGTGACATCTCTGTGTATTCCAACCATTCTAAGCGCTCTTCCATCAGAGGCTCTCTTCGTTGCTTTACTTCTCTCATGAACCCACATATAGCTTCCATCTTTTCTACGAATTCTATATTCTGCAATATAAATAGGGGTTTCACCATATACATGTTTATAAAGCTCTTGAACTACCCATTCGCTATCCTCAGGATGAATCATGTCCAGCCATTCTTCATAGGAATTTGTAATATCCTTTTCACTAAATCCTCGCATGGTCTTGTACTGCTTTGACCGATAAATACTATTGGTTTCCAAATTCCAATCCCATACGCCGTCCCCACTACCTTCTAATGCAAAAACCCATCGTTGCTCACTCTCTATTAATGCAGCTTCCTTTTCTTTTATTTGATCATAATTATAACGTAATATTTCCTCATTTGCAGTTAACTGTTGTAGGGATGCTTCTAGCTCTTCATTTAATTCCTGTAGCATTTGTTCGTTTTCTTTAAGTTTTTTTTCTTTCATCTTTAGGGATGAAATATCACTAATAAAGCCCTCAACATAAAGTTCATTGCCCTCTATGTCCTTCTTGATATGCATATTTAAAAATGCACTTATCACACTGCCGTCTTTACAAAAGTATTGCACTTCATAATTAGTAAGCTTACCCACTCTTCTGATTTGCAGCAATATGTCTTGCCGATTATAATCCTGAGTAAACAATTGTTTTTGAATGTCTTTAATTGAAAGTATCACTTCCTCTGGTGATTCATATTTTAATATGGTTGAAAAAGCCCTGTTTACATATAGAAATTTTCCATCGAAGGTACTATGAAAAATTCCTATTAGAGCATCATCAAATAACTCCATATAGTTAGTATTCACTTCATTCGTCATCTCAATAGCACCTCTGCTCCCTAATGTGTAGATTCCTACCTAATACTTTCTCATCTGCTCACGACAACAATTTGTTCCTAAAAGTTGATATGAAAACTCACTTATCATAGATGATTATATATGCCAAGTCACTACCCATATCATCTTGATTAAATATTTCCCTTAATTTTTACAATTTCCTTCAATTTCACCTAAAATTTTTTAAATATTTAAAAAACATGAGTTATTTAGTTATTATCAAAAGACCTGAGCTGCATAGGAAGGTGATTGATTAATAAATTTTCACTCCAAATATCTTTTGCCCTCTCGTACCTACGACAACCATATTTTCAAACACAGCTGGAGAACCTTCTACATTGGAACCTAATATGATCGTATCTAATATCTGTCCTGTTAAACCGTTTATTAAATGCATGTTTCCTGCTGAATCACAAAGGATAAGGTATCCCTCTCCCGCTTCTGTGTATACATCCACAGGAGAACTCCATGAATAGTTAGTCGTTTCTAACCTCCATATTTCTTCACCTGAACTTTTATCGAGCCCTACAAGCAGACCTCTATTGAACCCTCCCCATCGAGCAAGATTATATATGACCATATGCTTAAGAGCGCCTTTCCCAACAACAGGTGTGGCTAAAGCTCCTCCATTGTTGGGCTTATCGCCTAGCTTAGTATCACATTTATAAGATTTTTCCCAAATCACCTGGCCTGAGAGGGCATCAATTTTTCGGATATAACTCTTCCCTTTTGTCCCTTGTTTGTCCACTTCACAGGCTGTGTACAGAGCAACTTGTTCTTCCTTCTCTTCCTCGATCACAACGGTACTATCCGTATCATCAGTAATGTTTTTTATCCAAAGAGGCTTTAGCGTGTTTAAATCTACGCATTGTAACCAGCCCCCATTATCTGCAAAGTAAGCTAGGTTTTTATAAACTGCTACAGAACTTTCTATTCCTTGATAATTATTTCCTGAAATGTGATATCTGTATTTTGTTACTTTAGGGTCTATCGCGATAGTGTTTCTGGTTTTGTCATAGTTCGTATTTAACTTGACAGTATAAAAAATACCGTTCTCTCCCGCCAATATCATGGTATCTGTTTTTTCGTCGATCAGTGCTGTTGAATCAAAGGCTGGCCACCCTCTATGGGCAAACGAATCAGAGCCATTAATAAAAAACAGCTTTTGATGGTCTATTAAGCTATATATTCTATAGCCCATTTCCACCTTTTTTCCGCGAACAGTATTAATCCCTTGACCTACATATAATAGTGGAATTCCTCGAGGATCTACAGTAAGACTCCCTTTTACAGGGCCAGGGATATGAATACTATCACGGGTAGGACTTCCATCCAATAGATCTAAAAAATAGACATTTCCATCTAACGTTGCATAGATTACCTCACGTAAATCATTTTTGCACTTCTTCTCTTCCAGTATATTCATTGTTTTTCGCAATTCTTCAGACCATTCAACAATTGCAGGTTGTCCATTCCATCCTACCCCTGTCCAACTATCAATTCCCCCAATAGGTATCTGCCACTGAATTTCTAACTTATTCTCCTTGATATCTGCATGCCCATAACTGGCAGAATCACGATGATGATTTCCTCTAAAGCAGGTGATTCCCTTTACATTGGAGTAATCTTTGGATGTGTTCATAATGATTTTATCATCTCTTTTGAAATCAGCGATGATGTTCTTGTCTTCTATCACTTCATACTTCAATTTATTTAATAATACTTCATCAATCTTATCCATATTAATCACTGCCTCTTTTGCAGCAATCACCGGAGGAATATTATCTTCTTTTGGAATGTATTCATGAGGTTCTATATCTTTATCTATGATCTCCCTCATTGCTATTGGGTACTCCCTATGGGGGCATTCAGTATCTTCTACAGTGCTCATTTGATTTATCAGTGGTTCATTTTTCAGTAATCCCTCATTCTTTTGCCTAAGATGAGATTGAGATATACTCAATGTAGCTAAAATAGTTATTGTCATGACAACACATATTACCATTTTGCTCTCTTTGTTTTCCATAAAACTTTCCTCCACATCCGTTTACTTCTTATAAACTATATGAAGGAAATTCAAAAACATGCTTGTCATTCGTCTATGGACCATATACCTAATGTTCTTATACAAAAATTATAGTTTTAAATTTTAGAATTAGTATTTCATTATCATAACCTTTGTTATATAAGCTTTTACCAAATACAAAAACCATGACATTTCTGTCATGGCTCTGAATGGTGTAGACGATGTATAATGCGTATCACCCCAAAATACAATGGGGACAATAAACCTATCCCTTGGGTCTTATATCATACAATTTTTTATTCTAGAAAGTTTTAATTCTTCCCATCATTAGTTCATCAACATATTTTCCATTTCGTATGCCTGCTTTTTTCTTTAGTCCTTCAGTTTCGAAATTAAATTTTTTATATAAATTGATTGCTTTGTCATTGTCAGCAAAAACAGTTAATTCAACCCTTACAAGCATAAGCCAGTTGTCGGCCATATCAATAATAGCTTCCATTAATTTAGTTCCAACACCATTATTCTGAAAATCCTTATGAACCATAATGCCAATGCTTGCAGAATGACGCATCCTAGAGTTTGGAAATATATTAAGCCCAGCAGTACCTATTACTGTTTCTTCCCCTGAAGTTTCTTTAACAACGGCTACAAATTGGTGAACATTGTTATCCAAACCTAAAATATAATCTTCATTGCGTTTAATTCTTTCGGATGGAACACCTAGAATATTCTCAAAAACCCCAGGCATACGTCTAAGTTCATTAACGCCCTTTCCATCCCCAACACATATTGGTCTAATATAAAATTCCATCATCACTCCCCCAATCTTATCAAATATATAAAGTATCTGGATAGGCTCACTGTACCATTTTCCTATGATTTTCATCAGATGATAGTACAGACTAAAATAATTACAATAATGTATTATGAATTTCCCTACAGAATTAAAATTACCTTTAATTTTCATTCCTTTAATTTCGACATCAAAGTCTGTAACAAAATCAGATACAACAAAGAGTCTATGAGTATTTACGATTGCTCTATTTATGCCCATAGAAACGAAAAAATCGCATAAAGTGCGTCTTCTAATCGATTGTAGATTAAATTAAGGAGGCGATTCATGAAAAGCAAATCTACGATCTTATTCTTAATATACCTATTCTCCGTTTCTGTTTTAAAGCATACGAAACATCTCCAGATCCTTACACCGTTACAACTTTTCCCTCGTCCTAGAATAAATCACAAACAAATGGTATAATCAAAGCATCATATAATACAAAGGAAGATCTCAATGAAAAATAGTTTTAATGAATTAGGTATCATATCTCCTATTTTAAAGGCCCTCGAAGAGATGGACTTTGAGTCCCCTACAGAGGTACAGAGGAAAGCTATCCCTCATATTCTGAGTCAAGACGATTTAATTGTTAAATCTAAGACAGGCAGTGGTAAGACTGCTGTTTTCGGAATTACCATGCTTCAAATGATTGACCCTGCAGGGCCAGGGCCCCAAGGACTCATTCTCACACCAACACGTGAACTGGCAGTCCAGGTAGGCAATGATCTCAAACAGATGTCTAAGTATCTTCAGCACAAGATAACTTCTGTATACGGTCAACATAATATAAATGCTGAAATACAGTCCCTCAATAAGGGTGTTTCCATTGTTAGCGGAACACCTGGCAGAGTATACGACCACATTTGTCAAGGCAATCTGATCACCAAGCATATACGGTTTTTGGTATTGGATGAAGCAGACAGAATGCTGGATATGGGGTTTTTAGAACAAGTGGTGAGAATAATAAAAGCTCTCCCTAAAAACAGAATCACTCTCCTTTTTTCAGCTACTATACCCCCTGAGATCCATAAAATATGCAGCGAATATATGAAACAGCCCGTAAGTATAGAGATTGAATCCCCAACCAAAACAGTGGATAGTATTCACCAAATCTATTATCGCATAAATAATAATGAAAAGAATACTTGGTTGAATCGCCTGCTTCTAATTGAACAGCCTGATAGCTGTGTGATTTTCTGTAATACACGAATGGCTGTCGATAAAGTTCAGCACTACTTATCCCGCAAGGGTTATTCTTGTCAGGCACTGCATGGAGACATCCCCCAGGCCCGAAGATTAAAAACCATACAGCAATTAAGACAGGGAGAATTTCATTTGTTGGTGGCTACTGATGTTGCCGCACGGGGTATTCACATCGATGATTTATCCTTGGTAATCAACTATGATGTTCCTAATGAAAAGGATAACTATGTCCATAGGATTGGCCGTACCGGCAGAGCCGGAAAAAAAGGCTCCGCAATCACTTTGGTTACAGGGGAAGACATCATGAGCCTCTATGAGATAGAAGAACATATCAGTACGATGATTGCTGAAGCTGAACTACCCTCTGAAGCTGTCTACAATGGGCGTAAAGCTGACGCGGCGAAGTGGTTAGAGGCCAATACCAAGAAGAGCATGCCCCCTCGGACTGATTCGATATCATACCCAAAAGTCACTCAAGATAAGTATTCTCATCCAAAGCGATATCAGCATCATAAAGAATATAGCAATCAGGCTGCCAAGATAGATATTCATCCTGCCGCCCATGATAGGCTATCTAAAAAACAGGATAGTTTTATGGACTCAGTGGTCGATTCCAGGTCTCCCAAATCCACTGATATCAATAAAACCCATTCCCAACTAAACACTAAGATCGAGAACACTCAAAATTCTACAACCCCAAAAACATTCTTTCAGCGTATTCTTCAACGCATATTTGGCAAGTAAAACGCTGGCATATAATAGAGGCTTTGATCCGAGTATCATTTGCTTCCCAATGGAGCCTTGAATCACCTTAAAAACCATCCAATACAAAAAACACATAAGATGTAGTTTTTGTATTCGATGGTTTTTATTTTATTTGATAAGAACCTAAGTATTCTGTTTCAAGTTCTATCTCTCTTACTTTCTTATCGTAGCAGACTTTATACGCCTTAGCGTTGGGTCTTGAGCTTACTATTTTACAAACCTCTTGACCAATATAATGAATAGCAACCCCATCATCTGCCGCTATTCCAGGTTTTATCTTTTTAGAAGTCATAAGCTCATGATAGGAAGGTCTTCTCTCCTGCTCTCCATCGTAATGCGGGCAATTGCTACCTTTTAAGAAACCTAAGCATTTTAATGGTTCCAGTCTATCCCCATATGAATCAGTAACCCCTTCTTCAAACCAACAAATAGAACCTGCGCTGATACCAGTTAATAATATTTCTTGTTCCCAAGCCTTTCTCATCATCGTATCTAATCCCCATTCCTTCCATAAAACTAGTAAATTCTTTGTATTTCCACCACCAACATAAATAATATCTTTGTCTAATAAAAATCCCTCTAAATCTCTTGTGGGTGGTTTAAATAATGAAAGATGTGAAGGTTGACATTCCTGTTTTTCAAAGAAGTTATAATACCATGAGATACAAACATCCGAGTCTCCACTTGCAGTAGGAACGTAACAAATTTTTGGGTTTTTTTTACCTGACTGATTAAGGATGTATAAATCTAACAACGGATTCTCTGGCTCCATAGAGAATCCCCCACCCCCAAGAGCAATTATTTGTTTCATATTTCTACTTCCTTTCAAATTAAGTTTATAACTATAATTACTTCAACTCCTATAGTGATGATTCCTTCTTCAACTAGCCTATTTCTTATCTGCTATACCAAGAATT
>CALECF010000214.1 GCA_937948705.1 uncultured Anaerosolibacter sp.
CTGTATCTACATCGATTTCGATCAAGGGGGATAAATCGTATTCGTGGCGCCATTGGGTATACTTTTCATTCAGCCTTTCCCAATATCCACGGGGCACGATAAGTTCATACTCACGACCTCGCGTCTGAATGTTCTTGATGGCCTGATCTACAGAGCACTTTAAATAAATCATGAGTCGAGGTGGTAGGGCGTGCTCCAGCATGTTATCTAGTAAGGTAGCATAGGTGGTGTATTCTTCTTTGCTCATAAAACCATCTTCATAAAGCATACTCGCAAAAATCCGATCACCAAAAATAGATCGATCTAAAATACCACCACCGTTTTTATGTACGGCTTTAATCATCCGAAATCTTTCATTAAGAAAATGAATTTGCATGGTAAAAGACCAGCGGCTTTTATCCCGATAGAACTTGTCCAAAAGCAGTTCAGTATCAGGATTACATAGTTCATGGAAGGTTGGGATACTTAGTTCCTTTTCAAGAATTTCAGCCAAAGTTGTTTTGCCACATCCTACAACACCGTCGATACAAATCACTGGATTCATCCTCTCTCTCCTTTGATCATTTATGTATGATGTCTCATTATATCAAATCCTGAATAGAAAAAGAAGGTCATTGATTTGTTCCTTTTACAATCCAATCCATCTTTATGAAAATCAAAAAAATATGGCTGGATAGAAAAGCTATTAAAGAACGTGAAATAAAGAATAAAAACGCTCCTCACATGAATTTATTTGCATTATGGGAAAGATGTGGTAGAATTTGATTAAAAGTCATAGGTTCAGGAAAACCTATAACAAAGACTGAAAAAGGAAAAGGTGGAACATTACATGGTTGAAATCGGTAGATTTAATCAATTAAAAATAGTTAATTTCACAGCTATTGGAGCCTATTTAGATGCTGGAACAGATGATCAAAAGGATAATATTTTATTGCCTAATAACCAGCTTCCAGAGGATATTCATGAAGATGATGAATTAGAAGTGTTTATTTATAGGGATTCTAAAGATAGAATGATTGCTACGATGAAGAAACCCTTGGCCCAAGTGGGGGACTTGGCATATTTGAAGGTGCTGCAAACATCTGACATAGGTGCGTTTTTAGACTGGGGTTTGGAGAAAGATTTATTCTTACCTTTTGCAGAGCAAAAGTATAAGGTCCAAGAAGGTAGACGTTATCTTGTGAGGTTATATGTAGATAAAAGTGGGCGAATTAGCTCCACTACAGATATTGAAAAGTATTTAGCCACAGACAGTCCCTATAAGAATGGAGATCAGGTGACAGGAACAGTATACTTGGTTAAACCTGAGATGGGTGCTTTTGTTGCGGTGGACAACCAGTATGTTGGATTGATACCGAAAAATGAATATTTCCACGACATCAAAAATGGGGATATTGTTGAAGCCAGAGTGGTGGAAGCAAGGGAAGATGGAAAATTGACCCTTTCCCCTCGCAAGGCCGCTCATCAGCAAATGCAGACGGATGCAGAGACATTGATAGAAATACTAGAAAAGAAAAATGGATTTATTTCCTTAAATGACAATAGTAGCCCTGAGCAGATAAAGTATCATTTAAATATGAGCAAGGCCGCATTTAAGCGAGCAATTGGTGCGTTGTTGAAAGAGAATAAGGTAGAGCAAACAGAAAATGGATTAAAGTTGAAATAGGGTGCCCCAGGGCACCCTATTTCAATGTTTGATTTGTTTATGTTAGAATGGAAGTAGTTATTATAGCATTTGGAGGCATGGATATGGAAAAGATTAAGTTACTGCATTGTGCAGATTTTCATTTTGATACGCCCTTTCGTGAATTAGCAGGGATAGATGCGGAAAAGCGGAAGGAGGATTTACGAGAGACCTTTGGCAGGGTCATTCAGATCGCTAAGGAAGAACAGGTGGATTTGTTATTGATCAGTGGAGATTTTTTTGATAATGATCGGGTGATGAAGACCACACTGGACTATATCATGAAGAAATTTGAAGAGATTTCCCACGTCCGTGTATATATCTCTCCAGGCAATCATGATCCTTATACGTATAAGTCCTATTACAGTCTTGTACAATGGCCGAAAAATGTTCATATTTTTGATTCCAATGGGAAGGGTATCTTTATTCCAGAACTGAATCTATGGGTTTATGGGATGGGTTTTTCAAAATCCCATGAAAAACAATCGTTGCTTCAAGGATTCCATGTAGAAGATAAAAATATGCTTAACATCATGGTACTTCATGGTGAAGTTGTATCCGAGGGTCAAGAGAGCGATTATAATCCAATCACCCAGAAGACAATTGCAGATAGTGGATTAGATTATCTGGCGTTGGGACATAAACATGGTTTTTCAGGTATCATGAGGGCCGGAGAGACTTTCTGGGCCTATAGCGGAAATCCTGAGGGTAGGGGCTTTGATGAGGTGGGGAGTAAGGGTATTATCTTGGGTACTTTGGAAAAGGGAAGATGTGATTTGAATTACCGAGAAGTTTGTAAGCGTAAATATATGGTAGTGAGGGTAGATATTGAAGGATTGGAAACCTATGAGGAAATTTCAGAGAAGATCAAGGAACAAATCATTGATCCTGAGAGAACTCAGAATTTATATAAAATTATACTAACGGGTGAAATCAAAGAGGGTTTTGCTATCCATACGGAGGTTTTGCGAGATAAGCTTCTTTCAACATTTTACAGTGTAAAGTTGGTGGATGAGACAACCATAGGGTTGGACTATGAAGGGTTGGCCAATGAGTTTTCTCTTCGGGGTATTTTTATTCGAAATATGATGGAAAAAATGGTCCAGGCCCAGGATGAAGGGACAAAGAAAAGAATAAGGAACGCACTAAAGCTGGGTATTCAAGCCTTGAGTACAGGGGAGGTGAACGTTGAGTGAGGATAAAGAGCCTACGAGTAGCACATTTTGGAAAATTAAAGAATAGGGCCATTCCCTTAGAGGATGGATTAAATATTATTTATGGAGAAAATGAGACAGGAAAAACAACATTACAAACCTTCATAAAGGCTATGTTTTACGGATTGGGATCTTCCAAGAAGGATATCAGGGAGAATGAGCGAAAGCGATTTTTACCCTGGAGCGGAGATGACGCAGGGGGTGAATTGCTTTTTCAAGATGATTTTGGGAAGGAATATCTCATCAAAAGGAGTTTTGGGGAAAAGAAAAAGAAGGATGACACCCTCATTTTAGATCCCATCTCTGGAGATGAGATTGGCTTTATTGATGGGAATCAACCAGGTCTATCTTTTTTTAGTATGGGAGAAGAAGCCTTCGAAAAGACGGTATTTATTAAGCAGCTTCATAGCCAAGTTGAACGGGACAAAGAGGATGAAATTATGAAGCGGTTGACCAATCTTCATCAGACAGGAGATGAGGATACCTCTTATCATAAAGCCATGGGTGCTTTGCAGTTGGCCCGTAAGGGTTTGATAGGACAGCGGAAAATGGGAAGGCTGGATGAAATACAAGCCGCCTATGGGAAGCTGAAGGAAGCCTGGAAGGTAGCCAAGGGTCTTCACGAAGAAAATATTAACGACCAGATGCACCTAAATAGTATCCTAGAAGAAAAGACAAGGTTACATGATGAGATGGCAGATTTGGAAAAGAAGAAGAAGGAACGCCGCCATATGGAACAGAAGCATGAGTATCACGAACTGTGTGGTTATTCAGATCGCATCAAGGCGTTGATCCTGGAGCTTGAAGAAAAACAAAAGATGTTTCAGTTTGGAGACCAGAGGATCGATGAATCTTCTATCCTTGATCTAAGACATCTGTTCAGACAATGGAAGGAATTGAAGGGGCAAGCACTGGAGTCCATGGAGCTGTCTAGAATAATAAAGGCAGAGTATGAAGAAAAGAGAGCCTATCTCCAAAATTATGACGATGTGGAAGACGATATGGAGATGAAAATGTCAACGATGATTCAAGAAAGTCAGCAAATGGAAGAACGATTGAGGGCTTGGGATGCTTCAGTGGGTGAGATTCAGGAACTGGAAGTAAAGTTGCAGGAGGAGAGGAACAATCTAGGGATATTAAGAAAATTTGAGGACGTGACACCAGGTTTAGAGTTGGACATCTATGACAAGGAAGAAAAACTCAAAGAATTAAAGGCAAAGCTGTCAGGAGACCAACGAAGAGAGCATCTCCAATTGAAGCAAGATATGCTAAGAAGTCAAATGAAAAATAGCGTACTGATGCTAGTCATAGGGATCCTTGCCCTGGGCACAGGCGTAGCTGGCGGTATAGGGTTGCATCCTTCCTTCTATATAGCCGGTGGGATAGGGTTATTGCTGAGCATCTATGGATGGATATCTAGACAGAAGGCTAGTCATGAACGGATGATCGTGGAAAAAGAGATCTCTGTCATTGGGGACAGTCTCAGTATCCAAAAAGAAATTGAAGAGATTCGAAAAGAGCTTGGAGAAATCTATTATCGACTTGGTATCTTGGGGTTCCAGGAATTTCGAACCCATATGATGAAATATACTGAAAAAAAGAATCGTATGGAGGAACTTCGAATTCGCATCGAAGACCGTAAGCGGAACATAAATAGCGAGAAACCCCAGGCGTTAAAGGCCAGATTGAAAGACTTAAGAGGTGAGATCCAAAGAATTTTTGCCCAATGGAATTGTGATAGTCTGGAAGATTTCAGCCATCGATGTAGACTGTATAGAAAGACTTTGACTGAAAAAGAAAGGGTATTGA
>CALECF010000215.1 GCA_937948705.1 uncultured Anaerosolibacter sp.
AGCTTATCGTAATCATTCACTCTTTCTAAAATGTACTTCGACTGTTCCTCTAAATACTTCTTGTGATCAAATCCTACTCTCATATTTTTCTCCTCACAGTATGAATAATTATTTGGGTAATGCGTACTAATATTTATTTAAACTTCTTGCATGAAGAATCTCTTTTCGACATTCTATTATTGCATAATTTTTTACTAAAGTAAATAGTATCCCATACTTGTTCATCATCAAAATATAGAGGATTTAAGACACATTAACCTCCATTTCCATAGGATTATATCCATTTACGTCCTTGTTTATTTTACTATGATATCTCCTAAAATTAAACACACCTATTGGTTTTTCTAGTACAATCACTGAAATTAAAACAAGGATTACATTTATACGCAACCCTTGTTTTAATTATATGCATTCAATACTATTTAGTTTTCTGCTATTGTATTTTCAATTCCCCGTCTCTAACTCGTCTACAATCAACCTTCCCATTTCTTTCGTCCTACTTGTTGCATTACATGACTCATCATATCCCCCGTGCGAACATTTCTTCTGAACGTTGATCACCCTATCATAAGTATCTGTCAATGATATTAAAATTATACTAATTCTATGAGCACTTTTCTATTTGCTTTCAAAAGCTTTGTAAATAGCCTTAATTGCCCTTTCAAAATCATCATTTTCTATTCCTACGATGATATTTAACTCACTAGAACCCTGGGTAATCATACGAACATTGATACCATCCTGTGCTAAGGCCCCAAATACCTTGGCAGATATTCCCTTGGTTTTTATCATTCCTCTTCCCACAACAGCAATCAATGCCATATTTGGATAACCTATGACGGAATCAGGGCTTAATTGTCCTCTTATATCCTCCGTCACCTTTTCCATCTTATTCCCAAGCGCCGAATCTGCAACGACCAAAGAAACAGAATCAATACTGGATGGCATATGCTCTACAAATATGTCATTTACTTCCAGCACCGAAAGTAATTTACGGAAAAATCCTCTTTCAGAGCTCATCAACATCTTTTCTATGGCAATAACCGTGAATCCCTTTTTCCCAGCGATACCTGTAATTGTACCAGAATAACTGATCGGTGAATGGTCACTTAGAATCAATGTACCTTCGTCTTCGGGTGCATTGGTATTTTTGATGATTATAGGTATACCTTCCTTTTTCACTGGAAATATAGCCTCTTCATGGAGTACTGAAGCTCCCATGTAAGAAAGCTCTCGTAGTTCTTTATAAGTAATCTCCTTGATGTGCTTTGGGTTCTCAATAATTCTTGGATCTGCCATAAAAAACCCTGAGACATCGGTCCAATTCTCATAAAAACAAGCACTCATGCCTCGGGCAATAATAGAACCTGTCACATCGGAGCCGCCTCTAGAAAAGGTTTTGATTGCACCATCCTCCATTGCACCGTAAAACCCAGGTATCACAGCTTTATTAACGGATGTTAATCGTGTCTGTACCTTATGTTGGGTAGCCTCTGCATCAAATTGACCGCTCTTCTGGAAAACAATTAACTCTGCTGCATCAACGAACTCATAATTGAGGTAGGATGCAAGGATTAACCCATTAAGATATTCACCGCGGCTGGCAGCATAATCTGCAGACATTCCTTGAGCAATATGATTCTTGATCTCCTCAAGTATGCTTTTTATGTCTAAAGTACTATCTAAAGCTAGGCAAATATCCATATATCTTTTTTCAATAATTCCATATACCTCATCAAAGGGCAGTCTTTGGGCCACATGTTGATGACAAAGATATAATAGATCTGTAATCTTATGATCTTCACGATGTTTTTTACCTGGTGCAGAAGGTATAATATATCTTCTCCTTTGATCTGATAAAACAATATCTCTTACCTTAGAAAACTGACCGCTGTCAGCCAACGAGCTTCCACCGAACTTTGCTACAATAACTTCACTCATACTATCTGCCCCCTACATTACAGTAATCAATAAAAGTTCAAATTTTTATACGCTTTCAACGCGAATCAAGTTTGCAATACAAATGACTTCTGATAATTTTGCAATATCTGCCAACGCATGCTGAACATTCATTTCAATGGTCTCATGGGTAATGAACACAAGAGAAACAACAGGTTCTTCCTTTCCTTTCTGAATGACTGAAGATAAACTCACATTATACTTACCAAACAAAGAAGCAATTCTTCCCAATACACCTGGGTAGTCTTTTATCAGTAATCGGACATAGTACTCTCCTTGATTCGTACCTATATCCTTTATTCTACTTTGATTTTCTTCTTTCTTTTCAGAGGTGCTATATTGATATGCACCTCCTCGAATAATGGATATAATATCTCCCACTACTGCACTGCCAGTTGGTAAATCTCCTGCACCCTTCCCATAAAACATCAATTCTCCAACAGCATTCCCTTTGACAAATACAGCATTAAAAGCATCCCCAACTGATGATAGCGGGTGTTTTTTTGGAATAAACGTAGGATGTACTTTTAACTCAATCTCACCCTCCACTTCCTTTGCAATCGCTAACAGCTTTATTACATAACCTAACTCTGTGGCATATTCGATATCGATGGGCGTAATATTTGTAATTCCCTCTCGATAGACATCCTCTACCTTTACATCTATTCCGAATGCTAACCTAGCTAATATCGTCAGCTTATAGGCTGCGTCATACCCGCCTACATCACTGGTGGGGTCGGCTTCCGCATAACCCTTCTCCTGTGCCTCTTTTAAAACTGTTTCAAACTCCATCTTTTCAGCTGTCATTTTAGTCAAAATATAGTTCGTTGTGCCATTTAAGATGCCCATTATACTATTGATCCTATTGGCGGATAAACTTTCTTTAATGGCATGGATAATAGGAATTCCTCCAGCCACACTTGCCTCATAGAGTATTTTTACTTTCGCCTCATTTGCGGCTTTTGTAATCATATCTCCATGGGAAGCAATAAGGGCTTTGTTTGCTGTGACAACATGTTTTCCACGTTTTATAGCTTCTAGAATATAATCCTTTGCTGGGTCAATGCCGCCCATGACCTCTATAATGACTTTAATATTTTCATCATCTATGATATCCTGGGGATTGTCCGTAAACATCTCTCTAGGAATACTCTTGTCCCTTTGTTTAGACAAATTGCGAACCAAAACTTTAGATATTTCTATTTCACAACCACAGTTTTCAATAATCTTATCTCTGTTCTCTTGAAGTATTGTCCATACACCACTGCCAACTGTACCAAATCCCATTAATCCAATTTTAACTTTCTCCATTTTGACACCTCTCCTCGCATCCCAAATCATATTCTGTATAGATATACATTTCTATATCTCTCTATTTAACATTTTTCTGAATGTTTTGTCAACATCATCTTTTATGCTGATCTTTTATTTTTTTCGGGTATCACCTCTAAATCTCATTTGCTAGCCTTGCACAGCACTGCAAATACTTGACTTCTTTATAAACTAGTATTCTCAAGTGGAAAATATAAATAATCATTGCTAAATGGCAAAATATTCAGATTTTTTTAGAAATCAGCAGTTAATTTATAATAATCTTCTTAAATGGCGTAAATTCACCGTTGTGCTCGACAACAGTCATGTGTATAATAACTACTAATTAACTTCATATAGGAAAAGGTTATGATGGAAAAGAGTACTTATGAAAATCATTCAGAGAGCTAGTGTTTGGTGTAAACTAGTTGATAGACATAACGAAGTCATTCCTGAACTGCAAGATTGAACAAGGATATGTTATCCAGTAGGTTTTGCCGTCTCCCTGACGTTACAGGCTGAAGTGGATTTATCAATCAGAAAAATCTAGTAGGGTGGTACCGCGGATTACACATTCGTCCCTTTTGGGATGCATGTGTTTTTTTATTTTTAGAATATGGAGGTTTTCATCATGAAACATGTCTTAATTGTACTGGTAGAGAATAATCCTGGTGTGCTTTCTAAGGTTTCAGGTCTATTTAGCAGGAGGGGATACAATATCGAAAGCCTTGTTGTCAGTGCAACCGATGATCCTAATATTTCTCGTATGACCATCGTTGTCGGTGGGGATGACAAAATTATTGAACAGGTAACAAAGCAACTCCATAAGCTGATTGATGTAATCAAAGTACAAGATGTTACTGCCCAAGAAACCGTTGATCGTCAATTGCTCTTAATTCGAGTAGCCGCTGATACCAATACGAAAGCGGAGATCATTCAACTCATGGATATATTTAGGGCACGTATCGTAGATATCGGGCAAAAGTCCCTAACCATAGAGGCTACTGGAGATGAAACAAAAATACAGGCGATTATAAAATCATTAAAACCTTTTAAGATCAAGGAATTAGCCAAAACCGGAACAATTTCCATGTTACGAAGCAATTGATTGAAAATACCGATATAACAACTCAACTATTTATTGAAAGGTGGATTAGGCCTATGCGATTAAACGGTGCCCAAACCCTGGTAAAACTATTAGAGGATCAAGGTGTTAGAGTAATCTTTGGATATCCAGGAGGTACAGTTCTGGAAATCTATGATGCATTACTTGATAGCTCTATCAATCATATTCTGGTCAGGCATGAGCAGGGAGCAGCCCACGCAGCCAGTGGTTATGCTCGAGCTTTAGGTGGCGTTGGCGTATGTTTGGCTACCTCAGGTCCTGGTGCGACCAACTTAGTTACTGGCATTGCAACGGCATACATGGATTCTATTCCCATCGTTTTTTTTACAGGCCAAGTCCCACAAGCCATGGTAGGAACCGACGCTTTCCAAGAAGTCGATATTACAGGCATCACTCATCCTATCACAAAACATAATTATTTGGTACAGGACGTCAAAGATTTACCTCGCATTGTAGCAGAAGCCTTTTACATTGCCCAAACTGGTAGGCCAGGCCCCGTGTTGGTGGATATCCCCCGTAATGTTTCCATGGATATGGCTGAATTTAAAACTTATACAAATATAGAAATACGAAGCTACAAACCCACCACCAAAGGTCATCCAACCATGATCAAAAAGGCAGTCCATAAGATTCAGGAATCCAAAAACCTAGTGATCTGCACTGGTGGGGGTGTTATACATGGCAATGCATCAGAAGAAGTTCGAAAAATAGCAGCCCTTACCAATGGGCAAGTTGTATCAACTTTAATGGGTTTAGGTGCTTACCCAGCCAATCGTAAAGAATTTCATGGAATGTTAGGAACCTATGGGACCCAATCAGCAAATGCAATCGTCCAACAATCCGATTGCCTTATCGCTTTAGGAATGCGATTTGATGACCGTGTCGTAGGAAATCCAAATAAGTTTGCACTGAATGCAGCAATCATCCATATTGATATTGACCCTGCTGAAATAGGAAAAAATATTAAAGTAGATATTCCTATCGTAGGTGATGTGAAGAGTATTCTTCAAGATATTATTAAGCTATTGGACAAAGGCCATGTTACAAATAATCCTACTGAGTGCGGCACCCAAGAAAGAGCGTCCACGACTATGCAAACGAATTTTAATGTCCCTTGGATTCTTAAGCAACTATCTGAAGTCGCCCCAGATAACATTTTAATCACCACAGATGTAGGTCAACATCAAATGTGGACAGCTACCCACTATGGTTTTAATAGCCCCCGAACTTTTATTTCATCAGGTGGCTTAGGAACCATGGGGTATGGTATTTCTGCAGCACTTGGGGTGCAAATTGCCAAACCTGATCAATTGGTTGTTGCTATCACTGGGGATGGTAGTTTCCAGATGGGTATGACAGAACTAGGTACCATTGCGGAACTAGGATTACCTATCAAAATACTGATATTTAATAACCAAGCCTTAGGGATGGTTCGCCAACTACAACATTATTATTCAAACCAACGGTATACCGGTGTCCATTTTGAAAACAAAATTGACTTTGTCATGTTAGCAAAAGCTTTTGGCGCTGAAGGATATCGCATCGATAATATATGGGAAGCACCTAAAATTTTGGAGGAAGCCCTTCACAACGGGAGATTTACAATCATTGAATGTCCTGTTAATACGGAAGATCTAGTACTTCCTATCGTCCTTGCTGGACAAGGTCTCGAAACAATGACCAGCAACAAGTAACATGTTGACCATACAAAAGGGGACCATGGAAAATCCATGATCCCCTTTTGTGCAATTTATATTATAACGTATTGAAAATTTATCTAAAGAAGAGATCCTTCTTTGGAAATAGTCCGAACAGCCCCCCTGTATGAATAAATAAAATGTGCTTATATCTTTGCATATTCCCTTTCTTGATTTCATTTACCATCCCGTACATACCTTTACCTGTATATACAGGGTCCAAAATAACACCTTCAAGCCTCGCAAGCCAATAGATGAATTCGAGCTCCTCTGGTGAACTTTGCGCATATCCCTTGCCTACATACCCATCAATGATTTGAATCTCATCCTTTGAAAAGTCGATAGTCTTGCCAATGTAATGAAAGCTATCTTGTAGAATATCAGAAATTTGGTCTTTGAAATAGGCAGCATTATCACATACATTGATGCCAAAAACCTCAGCGCCATGTCCCAGCAACTTATTGGCCAAGAACATCCCACTATATGTACCCCCAGATCCCACTGCAAGAACGATCGCATCAAATGTAATTCCCATCTGCTTCTCCTGCTCTAATATTTCCTCCATCCCTGTATAATATCCAAAGGTGCCTATCCCATTGGATGCTCCTTCCGGAATGATATAGGGTCTATATCCTTGTTGAACAAGACGAGTCTTGATCCCCTCCATAATTTCCATTCTTCTTTCTTTATAATCCTCTGGCGTGATGAACTCAATATCTGCCCCTAAAAGCCTATCCAAAAAGTAATTTCCTTCTAGAGCCTCATTTCCGCTGCTTCTAAGCACAAGGCAGGTACCTAGTCCTAGCCTAGCCGCGGCTGCAGCTGTTGCCCTGGCATGATTAGATTGTATTCCTCCACAGGTGATTAAGTAATCACAGTGCTGATCTAATGCTTCTTGTATTACATATTCCAGTTTGCGAATCTTGTTTCCTGAAATCTCAGAACCGGTTTGATCATCTCTTTTAATAAATAGTTGAGGTCCACCCAATTCTTTAGATAATCGGTCCAGCCTTTCTATTCTGGTAGGTAAGTTCGCAAGGTGAATTCTTTCAGGTAACTTAAACATCTTTGCCTCTCCTTTCACTAGTATACTAAAACGTGGGGCAGCAGATATGATCATTGATAGACCTATGAACACCTATTTTTCAATTTGTTCAAATCTATTGATCCAATCACCGTTCACTTGTTTCTGACCAAGAAACATTTCCAGAGGTCTGACCCAAATGCCCCTCTCACCATAAAGGGCTTGATACACCACAAGATCTTCCAGGGTTTCTGAGTGCTTTGCAACATGGAGAACCAAATACTCATTTCCCTTAAAGTGTCGATATTTCTTTCCAATTCCTATTTCGCCCTTATTCATACTCATCACTATGACTCCTTTATTTTTTATGTAATTTAAACATATATCGACTTAAATATCTGCTATCCATCACAACAAATTTATGTCAAATTTATTATCTACAGATCTTTCTTGGCCCTTTCAATCATAAATTTCTTTATATCATCATATTGAAAACTCCAAAGAGGTACTTCTATTTTTCCAGTTGAAGAATCTAGAATTTTGGCTGAGTAACCTTCCAAAATAACTTGATCAGGAAACTCGCTTCTCTGCTTTATTAGGGTACCTGCTTTTACAAGGGTGTTTTGTCCTAGGATGCTATAGTCACAAACAATTGCTCCTGCCTCAATCACTGTCCCTGTCCCAATTCTACATCCATGGATCATACAGCCAGGTCCGATAATGACATCATCTTCAATCACCAATTCATTATCAGGGAGTAGGTGGAGTACTGAATTTTCTAGAATTTGAACGTTATTTCCAATCCTTATGGGCCCATGGGCACCGCCAATAATTTTCACTCCAGCACCAATAATCGTCTTTTCTCCGATCACAACATCCCCAGTAATTTCTGCTGACTCAAATAATAATGCGGATTCTGCAATTTGTGGATATGTATCTTTATATGCATATAATTTCCCCATCATGTCTTCCTCCTTTGGAAAATGTTCTATCAATTGTTCCTCATAGGTATATAAATTTAGATCATCTCCTCGCATTTTGCTAATCATTTGTCTATCTCCATCGGTAAGCTTTCTGATGATACGTCCTGGTCTTCCAACCACTACGCTGTTGTCAGAAATATGCATCCCTTCTGGAATAATGGTGCCTTCCCCAATAATACACATGTCACCTAGGGATGCGCCCTGCATGATCATTGTACTATTTCCAATCTCACATAGATTTCCTATGGTTGCGCCAATAATGATGGATTTATGGCCAAATACCGTTTTTGATCCTACCTTGACGGGAAATTGAGGAGTGCCAATCACCACGCTATTTTCAAGGACAATAGTACTATTCTCCAGTTTTATAGAATTTTCTAGTGATCGTATAGTTGTACCTTGGGAAAAATAAACTTTTTTTCCAACACGAACTTTCCCTATCAAAAATGCTGAATCTGCAAGATTAGCTGCCTTCATTGATTTTCTCACTTCCCTCTTTCTTTTTTTATATAATTATCAACTGATATTTACCCATAAAACAACTTGGAAAACTACACTCTATTATATTACCATTTCCTGGACATCAATTATCAAAACATAGCCCAAGTCATGCCATATTATTCTCTCTCTTTAAACAATGGGTTACCTAATGTAATTACATTAGATAACCCATTGTATTTAAGTGATACTCATTCATTTCTAAAGCTACTGTAAGCTTTGTTCTTTGGTGATTGGTGTCAATTGCAATGTCAAGATATCGTTCTCTTTCAAATTCGTTTTTGCTTTGGCAGGCTTTCCATTTATTCTTACAAATCCATCATCAATCAGTCTTGTAAGTTGTGTTCTTGTCATATCATTGATTTTAGATGATAAGAATTTATCTATTCTCACTTTTTGTTGTAGTACATTCAGGTATATCTCTATCTCATGGATACCCTCTTCTACAAGCCTTCCCATCTGGAATTGATCATACTTCATTTCCCTTACATTAAACTGACCATCACCATTCTCTAGGCCCGGCATTGCTTTAAACGTGTTTAATCCTTTATTCCACGTATGACCTTTTGGACATTTATAAATTGCAAAATGAAATATATTTCTACCATTTGCATTTTGTCGTCTCTTCAGTGAGTCTATAAACTCTACTTTTTTGCCACAATTATGACAATATCTATCTAAGCGCTCTAACTCACCATTGTATATGTCCCAAGTCAAACTTAACTTTTTCTCCATATTCCTTACCTCCAATAATTTTAGTTTTACGGTAAGGAATATAAAAATACATTGTTTTTTTGGGGGTAATGTATCAATCATAAACTTTTATATACTCCTTCCGTTTATTGATTAAGATCCATACCCTTAATAACAGGTGTCATAAAATCTCCTCCAATTCTATTTCTAGAGTTTATTGTGTCCCAGGGGCAATTCAGAAATTTCTTTATTTCTAATTCTTTTGGAAAATAAAAAGACCGTAAGAAGATATATTCCTCTTACAGCCTAAGATAAAGTCGATAATTATTGATATGAACAAAATCAAAGTTATATATAAGTAAAGCCAATGGGCGCGCTAAAGCAAAGCATTCCATTAACAGTATATAGAAATGTGATCTTGTTTCAATTATTTACTTTAGGGAAGTAAGGTACCTTCTAGTTTGCCAATTCATAAAAGAGCACAACAAACATACTTAACCTAAGCTGGGCAGAGTAAAGCTCTTTCAGAAAATAAATAGTAATTTTGTTAAAAATCAATATTAGCAATTAGGTGGTGTCATTACTTACTTCCCTCCTTATCATTCTAAATTCAATAATATTCTACACGAAAAAATACTTATTGTAAACTTTCATTTTCAAATTATTGTAATAAATTCCATAACCTTCCTCATTTCAATGAGTGCAAGATATCATAATCAATATTTTCCTTTAGCGTTTTTTATAAAAAGCTATTGACATTAAGGCAATATGTTGTTAAAATACAATAAATTAACTGAATATTCAGAATGCGTTGATGGAGATAGTTGTTTTTATTTGCAGTTTCAGACAGTCGGTGGTTGATGAAAGTCGATACTGTCATAAAATAAGAATCACTCCGGAGCAGTATCTTCGAAATTTTTTAAAGTAGTTGATACCGATTAGCCTCGATAAAGGCTTAAGTTTGTCAGGACTAAAGATAGGTTTCTAGCATTTTTTATATGGAGAAACAATAAAGGTGGTATCGCCAGTAACGATTCGTCCTTAAAACAATCATTTAAGGACGAATTTTTTTCAAAATTAACTTTTACAACAACCGATCTAAAGGAGGAGTAACTATGTACAATATGTCAGTAAGTTCAACAAAATACTATTCGCCCATTTCATTATTAGATGACAAAAATTCAATGAATATACCACCAACTCAGGAAATAGAAATGCCTACATTAAATTTCTGGGGCCAAGGTATCTATAGGGATGATTTAGACTTTTTTCAATCTGACTTTTACGCATTTCTTAAAATTGTGGAATAATCCACTTTGTATACTTCTAGTTCAGAGTCTTTTACCTTCTTATGGAGATTAACTCTTTCCGTTCAAAGACGGACACTATGTTACCTCCTATTGTAGTACTGACTTTTATTTTAAAATATTCAAAAATATTTTAACAGTGATCCATGCATAGGGTATACTAATAATTGTAAATATATTGCATTAGGGGGCGACCATGAAAAATACAATTTTCCTTAACTCAGCAAAACTAGATTTTGATAACAAACTTAGCTTTTTACCATTGATGGACCTCACTACTTTTACTAGGTATGATGTAAGCAGCGATGCCGAAATCTTAGAAAGAATTAAAGACCAAAATATTGTCATCACCAAAGAACTGCCTCTCGGAAGGGATATCATTACCCAATTCCCATCCTCAGTAAAGCTCATCTGCGAAGCTGGCACAGGTTATAACAATATTGACATTGTAGCTGCCAGAGAAAGGAACATTGCTGTCTGTAATGTTCCGGGGTATAGTACTGAAGCAGTGGCACAATTGGTCATTACTTTTATTTTGACCTTGAGTTCCTCATTATCGCCACAACAGATCATGATCAAACAGCATAATTTTGACAATTTTACGAAGCACCTTCAATTACCACACTTTGAAGTTCAAAACAAAACCCTCGGTGTAATTGGTGCAGGTGCCATAGGACAGCAAGTAATAAGAATTGCTCGGGTTTTGGGCATGAATATACTTGTATATAATAGAACACCAAAACAATGGAGCGATCCGAATATACAATCTGTTACTCTTGAAGATTTGCTCCAGCGCAGTGATTTTGTTACGATACATTGTCCACTTACAGCCGCAACAAGATATCTTATCGACAAAGATAGGCTAAAGCTGATGAAATCCTCCGCATTTATCATAAATACATCTAGAGGCCCTATTATCAATGAAACTGATTTGATTGAAGCTTTGCAGAATAGATTGATTGCAGGGGCTGCCCTTGATGTGCAAGACCCTGAACCGCCAGCACTTAATAATCCCTTGTTCTCAATGCAAAACGTCATTCTTACACCCCATATCGGATGGAAATGCTTTGAAGCGAGACAACGGCTCATTCACCTCCTAGCTCAAAATATTCTTTCCTATATTGAAGGGACTCCTATTCATATTGTAAATGATAAAGTTTAATCCCTAAGATATTTTACGTTTGAAAACTTACTTTATACTATGAAGAACCGCATTGATTATATCAATACGGTTCTATTTTCGACGCCTCTATTATTTGTATTTATTTTCATGTTCTAAGAGCCACTTTTTTCTTTCAAGGCCACCTGCATATCCAGTTAAACTTCCATTGCTTCCAATCACTCTATGGCAGGGTACTACAATCCATATATTATTCTTACCATTTGCACTCCCCACTGCTCTAACTGCATGCACATTCCCAATCTCCATCGCTAGCTCTATGTAGGATCTGGTTTCCCCATAAGGCACGGCAAGCAACTGACTCCATATCTTTTCTTGAAAAGCAGTACCTTTCCATGCAATTTTTAAATCGAATGTTTTCCGATCTCCCTTGAAATATTCATCTATCTGCATAATTACCTTCTCTACAATGGAATTTGTTTCATTTGTTGATTTTTTTTCATCTATGAACATAACTGATAGGAGAGCAACCTCAGAACAAATTATTTCTAATGTCCCAATCGGTGAATGATAATAGCCATAATACTTTTTAAACATATAATCACCTCCAAGTATAAAAGTTTGCATAGGCTTCCCAACCTTTTCCATCGTGTATAAACTATTAAATCTCATGCAAAAAGGTTTTTCATCTAGATTTAATACACTGTTTAATGTCCCATCGAACTGGCTGTCACACCTAATTACTGCATCTTATTTGATGTCGTCACAGACTCCACGTATTCCTTCCACAATTTAGGTCCACCTAATAGTACGCTTATACCTATTATACATTCCTTGTCTAAAAATTTCTTCCTATATTCTGCCAACCTATTCTACGTAGAACTTATGTCTATAAAAATAAAGCATAGGTTGCCAGACTAAACACAAAGGTAATCATCAAGATTATTGCTGTTCCAAATGACAAATTGAAATGCCTTATTTTTCTTATAATTTCATGATCTTTTTCAATAAATTGTTTATAAATGATCCACCCTAGACCCAAATATACTACATATTCCATCCATTTCTTAAGAATGAAAAGATCAAATATATCCATCGAAGTATTCCACACACTTTCTAGGATTAGTCCAGGAAAAACCCCAAATACTACGCAGAATATCGCCAATACGCCCATGGAGCTATTGATATATATTACCTCTCTTTTTCCATGTTTCTTATCCCCATAGAAGATTTGAGATATTTTTATAAAAGAGATAATTGTACCAAGATTTATCATATTAAATACAATAGATAAGCCCTTTGCATCCATAATATTACTTTTGATGATACTTTTACTGATATATCCGCTAAAAAACGGTAATCCCGTAATCGAAAACATCCCTACGATCATCAAAAGCGCGATGATTGGGTAAGTTTTTAGTACCCCTCTAATTTCTGTTACCTGTCTTACGTTGAGCTCATTGATGATAAAGCCTGCGCCCAAAAATAATAATGCTTTGAAAAAGCCATGATTAAACAAGTGTAGCAATCCCCCATAATATAGCATGCCGGATCCCGCACTTACTCCTATCAAAATAATCCCTATTTGAGAGATGGTATGAAAAGCTAAGATTTGCTTGATATCTTTTTGACTGAGTGCAAAAATCACCCCTGCCAATGCAGTGACAAACCCAATATAGAAGAACACAATGTTGAATTGTTCAAAAATAAATATCTCATTGATACGTATAAATAGATAGAGACCACTTTTTACTAACAATCCTGAAAGCAATGCTGAAATAGATGCCGGCGCAGCCCCATGGGCTTTTGGTAACCAATTATAAACAGGAAAAAAAGCTGACTTAACCCCTACTCCGCTCATAATAAAGACGAAGGCAATCTTTAAAGCTAAAGTATCCTTATATGGCTGTATCATCACTTCTACACTGTCCATATTGAGACTCCCTACTACATTATATAATATACAGAGGCCAATAAGGTAAAAGAGCATACCCACGCTATTAAAGAGAAGATAGTAAAATCCTGCTCTAACGGAATAGCCATCTTTTTTGTAAACAATAAGTATCGAGGATATAATGGTAATCAGCTCAATAAATACAAAAGCACTAAAAAGATCATTTGTCTGTACAAACCCTAAAAATACACCCTGTAAAAAAAGTAGAAAAAATGTAAATTTATAATCTGTAGCGATTTTATTCCAGCTATATAATATAATGACCCACCATATGATATTTGTGAACAAGAGAAAAGAAATGGCCAGTCTATCAACTTTAAAAGCAATGCCAATCACATTGCTCCAACCTCCCATATTCATAGAAACGCTATCATGCTCTTGAATATACCTTAAAAAAACAGCACTAAGATACGTTAGTGCTATCTGATTTAATAGGGTAAGGTACAGAATATATCTTTTTTTTATCATATATATAAACATAGCGGTAATAATAGGAAGAAAAATAAGATATATGGGGATGTTCACATATTAGCCCTCCCTTTTCAATAGTTCTTTCCAATCCAGGGTCCCGTAGTAATGAAATAGCTTTATACTTAACATCAAGGCTAAGGCAGTGATGGAAGATCCGATCACAATGGTTGTGATCATAAGGGCTTGTGGCAACGGATCTACAAAGAGTTCCTTTTGCCCTGGTAAAATAGGAATTGCCCCATGGGCTCTGTTGGCCATAGACAGGTAAAGTAATACCACCGAACTCTCTGTGAGCTGCAAACATATAATCGTTTTTATAATATTTTTACTTGCAGTCAATCCATAAATCCCGATAAGAAAGAGAATAAACGAAAATATTACATGTATATTCATTGTTTCTCCTCCTCAATGAAAGCTTCTACAATACCAATTAATCCGAGCGCTACCTTTATACCAATAAGAAAATTTAGTAGAATAAGAAAAATACGTTTCTTAGTCATGCTTGTGGAAAGAAAAACAAAATTGGTAAACCATTCTCCTTTTATAAAGTAGCTTATGGCACCCAGCATGATAATGAAGAAAAATATATATTTTTCATATTCAATCAACTTATGCAGGTTCACTTTTCCTTCTGAATTAAAGAAATATGTTACCAAATATGCAGTTGCAAGTACTGCTCCTCCTTGAAAGCCACCTCCTGGCGATTGATCTCCATGCAGAATGATGTATAAACCAAAAAGAATCATAAATGGAAATAATAATTTCGTAATGTATATTAAAATTATTGAAGTCTTCATATTCACACATCCTTTAGTACTCACTACTCAATCTAATACATTTCCTCGTCTTTTTTTGACATAAAGATAATGCCTGTAACCGTAATGAGTAAAATACTTGCTTCAAAAATCGAATCCAATAACCTATAATCTAAATAGATACCTGTAACAAGGTTATTAGCGCCCACCTCTTCCTGGGTGTATTTGATAAAGTAGTTCTTGCTTGTTTCTAAATTCATTTTTTCCATATCTGTAGTTGCTTTTACAAATATAATCAACAAAATACTCAACATGATTAGAAGCAGTATTTTTTTAATCATTTTTTTCCTTCTCCTCTATCCTTACGATTTGGATATTTTCATTATCCTTCACTAACCCCTCTAATCTATTCATAAGAATATTTGACTGCTTTCCCGTGAAAAGATACTTTCCTGTCTCTACTGACCTTTTAACAATTAGATCCACATTTCTCTCCCTAAAAATCCCTGTAATATCGGAGTTCACTTGATTTAATAGAATTAACTTAAACCCAGAGTAACTGCAAAACTCCTCCAAGATTAAATTTCCATCTCCTTTGTTACCCTTCGGATCCATCTGTAGAAAATCATCCATCACCTCATTAATAACGACAAATTCATTCTGCCTAGATATGGCAACAATATAGATTAAGGGGACAATCGCACTACCTATAGCCGCTTCTGCTAGTGCTACATCAGGGGCCTTATACATATAGTAGAGGCTTGCGCTAATCAAAGAAAATACACACATGTTCAAAACCAATCTCAAATTATTATTTTCTCTTACGATATAAACAGAAATGATGATTAGGAGAATATTTAGAATGATTTCCACTTAGTGATCACCCTCTTTTTTTACTTGAATGCCATTTAGGTATGCAGACCGAGCAATGATATGATTACTCACTGGACTTGTAAATAGAATAAATACGAGTAACACAACGAGCTTCGCGGAGTACCCGTTCCAGCCTGAGTATAGTATCAACGCGAGTAAAATCGTAATTGTTGCGGCAGTATCAATTTTGCTACTTGTCAGTAATTTTGAATATAAGTTTGGAAATCTGAATATTCCAATCACACCAAATATAATATATATCCATGATAAGCATAATAATCCTTTTACAATCATTTCAGTCTTCCTCCCTTTAAGATAAATCTACTTAATAGTGTGATAGAGAGAAAACCGATAATTCCATAGGTGATGGCTACATCCAGAAAAAAAATATTTTTTTGATATACGCCATAGGAAGCCAATAGCAATATTGTTTTAGCCGATAGTAAGTTTACACACAACAATTTTTCCCATACACTACGGGTGAGTAACATTTTAGTCAGAATGATGAACATAGCAGCTCCTAAAAGATACATGGTATAACAAATAAAGACCACTATATTTCACCTCCATGGATGAATGGTGCTTCAAATTTTCTTTTAATCTCTTCTTTCAATGCTTGAGGATCTTCTCCATATCCTTTAATAGCAAGAACATATAGTTTGTTTCCAATGATATCAACTGTAATGGTCCCTGGTGTCAACGTTATGGCATTTGAAATAATTGAAATAATATAAGGATTCTTTACAGATAACTCTACCTCAAAGATAATTGGATTTTCATCTTTCTTGATAATACGAAGGATATGAATAAATGAGGATTTATATATTTCATAAAATAGACGTAAGATAAATCTAATAAATGTAGTGAATTCCATTATATAAAAAGGCGTTCCTTCTCGATCATAGACCGTTTTAAAGGCTACAATCGTTATGATGCTGCTCATCATTATTCCAATCACTATATTAACTAAATTTAGATCCAAGGTAAATACTAACCACGATGCAATTAACAAAAGAAATAGCCGAAGCCTTTTGTTCACTATTCGCATTGGCTTTCTCCGTCAGCATTTTTAGACCGAATCAGAATGATGCTCAGCCCCTCTTCTTCCTCATTTTCTATTATGGCCAAATCTGTCATTGCCCCAATTAAAGTGAAATTTTCTCTTGTACTGGTTGTTCCCACCATTTCTCCATAATAATCTTCTACCTCCAAGAATCTTGGGAAATTAAGTTTCTTTTTTAAATCAGCGCTGATTTCTTTACTCAAATGCATTGAAGGATCTTTAAAATGTATTTTTACACATTTCTTAGTCTCTTCAATTTTTACAGTTATTTCTGTAGCACCTTCTCCTATGTAATAACCTACAATTTCATTTACCACTCTAATTATTTTACTTTTTTCTTTATCCATAGTTCTCCTCCTTTCAATGAGTTAATTGATTACTTTGAGGGTCAGAATTGCATTGAATCTAAGTTAGTACCATCAATTCCTTGCTGTATACCTATTTTGATAAATGGGCCTATACCAAATCTTATTATTACACCTTCTTAAAAAGACCTAGTCTATTACCTCAGTTACTTCGTCTTTTGTACACTTCTACCCAATAAGTCATTGTAAAATCATAGGGATGTATTAATCCTACTCTGGATCGCCTACTGTGAGAGTTTATACTTTCTAAATTCTCACAATATACTCCATACAAGGATCCCTTTCCTCAATATAATCCTTAAAGGTTGTTTCAATACTAACATCTGGAAAGAAGGATAGTTGTCTCTCATCTGTAATTATTTTATAATACTCCGTAGAATAACTGATTTTAAGATTAGAATTTTTTAAATTAAAATACTGAACCTCTCCGTAACAATTTGGCTTTCCCCCCGTAGCTTCACCTAGGAATATGGCTTTTGTCTTATGCTTTAAAGAGTATGCATTCAAAAGAGCTGATGAAAATGTTTCTCTGCCCACAATTACAAAAATACCGCCTTCATAATTTAATTGATTACATTGTTTTAGTTCTCCGATAAAAGGCTCCAACAGAGATGAATTACCCCCTAGATTATTTCGGAGGTCTATGACTAGCTTCTTTACATTTTTTTGATTAATAAATTTCATCAAGTCAAAGCAAAATTTTTCAACTGAAATATCTTGCATATCTCTACATTTATTGTATTTAAAATATAATGTATTTTTCTCCTCAATAAATAAACTCCAAAAACTTTTATCCTTATTTCTTCGATATAACGGAAGGCAGCCTTCTGAAACATCAGCGTATTTAATTATTTCTTTATTCAACCGATTGTATTCACAGGTATCTATTGTTACCTCAAATCCTTCTCTGCCTTCCGCCTCAAGGGTAAGCTCCACCACATCAAATTCATCGATGATTTCAAGCCCATACAGCACCTCTACTGCGGGAAGGTATTTAGGAAGTTGGGCCTTGAGAAATGAATTGTTTTCACATGAAACAGTACTCGCTACTCTTTGAATGACCTCGTTTATTGGAATTCCATTCAAATGGGTAACTTTACAGTTTAATAAACCTATGTGCTCAATCGATGTGGCTATTATATAGATTCCATCGCTGAACCAATAAAACTCAAATGGGATAAACCTTGATATGGACATAATAACCGCCGTGTGAGCATCCTTGACAGATGCTACTATTGAGGCAATTTTGGTGCATATCATATAATTATCATAATCTTCAAGATTGTTTTTAAGATCTTGTATCTGTTCATAAAAATCCTTTTTCTTTAAATGAAAAAATAAATTCCTATGCTTTTGCGGTAATTCGAATGCCAACAGATCTATATCTTCTGTCCATTTATGAATTCTAGTATTATTCATTTTACCTCCTCATAACAATCAATATCTTTACATATTAAACAACTAACGTTTCAATGGCATCTCTACCTATTATTGTATCACCCCTGGCTTCTATTTCAAATCCAATTCAAGTTTTGAATGTAATAAACTTACAAAAAAACCATAGTTCTTCTTTGGTTGCTCACCTTAAAAGAGTACTATGGCTTATTATGTATAACCTTACATATTATTGAACCTTCTTTTTATTCTTCCTAAAATAACTGCTTTGTTTGGGTTTCTCAGCAGTTGGTCTCTTTCTCACATCTTTATTCCTCGCTACACTTGGAGTACTTGTAACCATACCTAAATTACTTATAAGATAAGGATGATCCTTAATCACTGGTATTGACTTTGATATCACTTTTTGAATATCTCTGAGAGATTCTGTTTCTTCCTCATCACAAAAGGACAGTGCCACGCCTGCTGCTCCAGCCCTTCCAGTACGCCCGATTCTATGAACATAGGTTTCCGGTACCTCCGGTAGATCAAAGTTTATTACATGAGACAATTCGTCAATGTCGATACCTCTTGCTGCTATATCTGTAGCCACTAACACTCTTATTTTCTTTTCCTTGAAGTTACTTAAAGCAAGCTGTCTTGCATTCTGTGACTTATTTCCATGAATAGCTTGAGCCTCAATTCCAACGTTAACAAGATTCTCAGTTATTTTATTGGCACCATGCTTGGTTCGAGAAAATACAAGAACGGACTCAATAGATTTATCCTTTAGCAGGTGAATGAGCAATGATTTCTTATTTCTTTTTTCAACTAAATACACTTCCTGCTTAATCGTATCAATCGTGGATGAAACCGGAGTCACTGCCACCTTCACAGGTTTTATAAGAATAGAATCTATTAAGTTTGAAATTTCCAAAGGCATGGTGGCAGAGAACAACATTGTCTGCCTCATCTTTGGAAGCTTTGCTATAATTCTTTTTACATCATGCCCAAGCCCCATATCAAGCATACGGTCTGCCTCATCAAGTACAAAAAACTTTACATGATGCAGATTTATATATTTTTGTTGCATTAGATCCAGCAATCTGCCCGGTGTTGCAACTAAAATATCTACGCCTGCCCTTAATGCATCTGTCTGTGATTTTTGTGAAACGCCACCGAAAATAACCGTATTCTTTAGCCCCGTATATTTGCCATAAGAAGTAAAGCTTTCTCCAATCTGAATGGCTAATTCTCTAGTTGGAGCCAACACCAAGGCTTTGATTGTTCGTGGTCCCTTTTCAGCTTCTCTTTTACTATATAGAAGCTGCAGTATTGGTATAGCAAACGCTGCTGTCTTTCCAGTACCCGTCTGAGCACACCCCTCTAGATCATTTCCTTCCAATAAAGCTGGAATAGCTTGCTCCTGTATCGGCGTAGGATTGGTATACCCTTCGCTTTTAAGCGCTTTCAAAATAGGTTCAATAATATTTAAATTTTCAAACAACATTTTTCTCCTTTATAAGTGCCTACCAAATTGATGCCCTATAGCTCTATCTCAAACTGACCACCCTGTTTATTATTTTTTGTGTGTTTTTTCATACACGTTATGACTTTTGAATTGCTTTAAAACCTAATTATACACAACTAAAAACCCCTCAAATAAGTAACTATTCAAGGGGTAAAATATTCATTAATTAAATAATAGTAATATTTTCTGCTTGAGGTCCTTTTGGCCCGTTAACCACGTCGTAAGAAACTTGCTGACCTTCTTGAAGTGATTTGTAGCCATTTGAATTTATTTGAGAAAAATGTGCGAAAACATCCTTTTCATCTTCTCCTGTAATAAATCCAAATCCTTTTTCTGCATTAAACCATTTTACTGTACCATTCATATAATGTGTACCTCCAAAATTTTATTAATCTTAAACTCATTGTAATAACTCACTAATAAAATTTCGATATCAACATACTATATTTATTAAGTACTAATTGAAATATATTGGTGTTACATTATTTACTATTCGTTTAATCTCTCGTTAAGAATACCATAGTTTACTAAATAATACAAGTTATTTAAATAGGTTAAAAAAAGTCTACATTATTTTACATGGTGTTAATAACTTAGTTCAAAAAAGTAAAAAACCCACGATGAGTGCACTCATCATGAGTTTCTTCTTGCTCTGCATTAGTGACCTACACAAACTCATACTGAGTTTGGTAGTCTACTTAAACTAGCGACGACCTACTCTCCCAGGCAGTTACCCACCAAGTACCATCAGCGCTGAAGGGCTTAACTTCTGTGTTCGGTATGGGAACAGGTGTGACCCCTTCGCTATAGTCACTAGATTGTGCTGCGTAGCAGCAGGTTAAGATTAAGGTTGAGATTGAGTATCTAGGTCTATCTCTGAGGTTTTCCTCAGTCTCGATCTTGATCTCGATCTTTGCCTAACCATATACCTTCAAAACTAAACAATGGATGTTAGAG
>CALECF010000216.1 GCA_937948705.1 uncultured Anaerosolibacter sp.
TTTTCGTTAAAAGATATTGGCGAAGCGTAATTTTCATGATATACTATTTAAAAAAGAACAGGTGATCTTTAATGCAAATACAAAAAGAAGAAGTACGAGAAGCAATTATACAAAAAGCAGAAGATGAGTTTTTCAAACATGGATTTGAAAAGGCATCCATTCGAAATATTGCCAAGGCAGCTGGAACGACCATTGGTAATCTATACAATTATTTTAGAAATAAAGAGGAGTTATTCTATGTGATCGTTACGCCTGTCTATGAAAGCTTTATTTATGTAATGAAGGAGCATCATACCCATCAAAAAGAACATGAAGAGGAATTGGGAGACCTGAAGGATTTTCCAAAGAAGATCCATGAGCTGATAAAAGGCATGGACCAGCCATTTAATCGAGGATTGGTTATTTTGATTGATGGTAGTAAGGGTACAAAGTATGAGTTTGTAAGAGAAGAAATTCTTTTGTTTATCATCACCCACTTTGAAAGTCATCTAGGACGTGTGTCGGTATCTGATTACAGGCCGTTTCATCCATATTTTGCCCGAGGAATAGCTTCAGGGTTTTTAGATGGTCTCTTGGATATATTGAGGAAGGATTATGGGAAGTTAGAGTTAGAATATCTTTTAGGGGATTATATACTGTTCTATATTTTAGGCTTGGTAGGACTGCAGTGGAATAGAGAAGAATAAGGATTAAAAAATTTATTGTAAAAAAGAACGAATGATCTTTATTGTAAGTTTATGAAAAATTAAAATCAAAGGAGATATGGATATGATTCATGTAAAGAATTTAACTTTTACCTATCCAAAAGCCAAGGAGAAAATGCTAAAGGGAATTGACTTTAGAATCGAGGAAGGGGAAATATTTGGGTTCCTTGGGCCAAGTGGGGCAGGAAAGAGTACAACACAGAAGATTCTCATCGGGCTATTAAAAGACTATGGGGGCGAGGTAACTGTCATGGGGAAGGAAATCAAAGAATGGAACCGGGATTATTATGAGAAAGTGGGCATTTCCTTTGAACTTCCTAATCTTTATCAAAAGTTAACCGCCATAGAAAATCTTAAATTGATTCAATCATTTTACAGTGGAAAAACAGAAGAGCCTATGAGGCTATTAGAAATGGTAGGGTTGGGGAATAAAGGGAATTTAAGGGTATCCCAATATTCAAAAGGTATGAAAATGCGATTGAATTTTGTCAGGGCCCTTCTCCATCGACCAGAATTAATTTTCCTAGATGAACCTACATCTGGTTTAGATCCAGTGAATGCAAAAAATATTAAGGATATTGTACTACAGCAAAAACAAAAAGGCAGGACGGTGTTTTTGACGACCCACAATATGGCTGTAGCCGATGAATTATGTGATCGAGTAGCATTTATTGTAGACGGGGAAATAAAGCTGATTAACTCACCTAAGGAATTAAAAGTCCAGTGGGGGAGAAGAAGGTTAACAGTGGAATATGTAGACCATGGGGCCATTGTAAGAAAGGATTTTGATCTAGATGGTATTGGTGATAATCAGACATTTATCCAAATACTACAAAACAAGGAAGTAAAGACAATCCATAGCCAGGAGGCGACTTTGGAGGACATTTTTATACAGACCACAGGGAGGGGATTGTCATGAGAAGACTCTTCGCATGTATCCGAGCTGATTTGTATCTACAAGTTAGATATGGCTTCTATGCAGTCTATGCAATTGTCACGGTAGTATATATTTTGTTGCTTAAGCAGGCACCCTTGGGAAGTCTTAAAATATTAGTCCCTATGATTGTATTCTCAGACCCATCTATGTTAGGTTTCTTCTTTATTGGAGGGTTGGTCCTCTTGGAGAAGGGGGAAAACACACTAGAATATATCACAGTAACGCCCTTAAGGATTAAAGAGTATTTGATTTCAAAAATGATATCTTTAACTGTATTGGCTTTACTTGCCAGTTTTGCAGTGACCCTCTTTGTCTATCCAAGTAATGTCCATAAAGTTCAGTTGGCCATAGGCATTGTGCTGACTTCCTTCTTTTTTATATTAGTAGGGTTTATAGCGGTGGCCCGTTTTCGCACTGTCAATGAGTATATACTGTCTTCTGTAGTGTACATGACCTTTTTATTTTTGCCTCTTTTAGATTACTTCGGTTTGTGGAGAAGCAGGGCTTTTTATATTTTCCCTACCAAAGCAGCATTGGTATTGATTGGAGGTGCTTTTCAGCCCATGGAATTTTGGAGAATAGGCTATGGGATAGGAAGTTTACTCCTATGGATTGGCTTGGCTTTCCCCTTGGCTTACCGGTCCTTTTATCGTTTTATTATTCTAAAGGAAGGAGAGCGGTCTTCATGAAAAAGGCATATGTTTTATTGATGAATGATTTGAGAAACATCTTGCGGGAGCCTATGTTACTCTTTGCTCTATTGGGCCCCCTGTTTTTGTCCTTGGCTATGAGATGGGGTTTGCCTATGATGACGATATACCTTGGGCCTTACGTGAATCTAGCCATGTATTATCCTTTGATATTGGTTTTTGTCCTATTAATAGCCGCCATGCTCACGGGTATGGTAACGGGATTTCTGTTATTGGATGAACGGGATGATCAGGTATACATGACATTGATTGTTACACCCTTGGGGAAAGAAGGATATACTCTCTATCGTATTGTTTTGCCGATGATCATTAGCTTCTTCTATGCTATCATTGCTTTGCCTATCGTAGGGGTAAGACAGATTCCCATAGGATCTTTGGTGCCTATTGCACTGTTGGCAGGTATGGAAGCTCCTATCATGGCGTTGTTTCTAGCTGGTTTTGCAGGAAACAAAGTAGAAGGATTGGCTCTATCTAAGGGGTTTGGTTTGTTTATGATTCCACCCATCGCCTCTTATTTTGTCAAATCAAAATGGGCCCTATTGGCAGGCTTAAGCCCATTTTACTGGCCTATGCAGGTGTTTCTAACCCTAGGGGAGAGGAGTGGAGTCCATCAGTTTTATATTTTCGGAGGTTTACTGATTCACAGCATGCTGCTATATGGTTTAATAAACCGATTTATTAGAACAATGAAATAAGGTATGTCTAATGTTTTAGAAGCTTTCTATCAAGAGAAGGCTTTTATTTTTTTATTCTGTGTAAACAAAAGTGAAACAATTTCGTACTCAAAGTGTATTAGATATTAAGGCGTGTTTTGCAAAAAAAGCAGGAGGTATTGTATTGAATGATGAGAGATTAAATCCTAGAAGAACTAGTGGTGTCATAAACAAAAAAAGTTGTGCAGAAAGAAGGGAGAAAGATGAAAGATTTTCAGGAAAGTCAGTTTGACCATATACCAGAGATGGAAGAAAAAAAGAATATATTCGGTAGATGGGCAGGCTTTTTTATAGGTAGATACAGAATTGTATATCTGCTTATTGCTGCCATATTGATTTGGGGTATTGGAGCGTACTTAGGGATGCCAAGGGAGCTCCAACCTGAAGTTGTGCTGCCCTATGGGCACGTGTTGACCACATATGTGGGGGCTGGGCCAGAAGAAATGGAGGCCTTGGTTACAAAGAAAATTGAAAAGAAGTTAGACGAACTAGAAAAGGTAAAAATGATAACTTCTTCCTCCGGGTATGGTTATTCATCGGTTTTCGTAGAGTTTGAGCAGGGCGCTGATATGGACAGCATGATGCAAAAGATGAGAGATAAGGTTTCGGCAGTTCAGTCGGAGCTTCCAACCGATGCCGAAGTGCCACAAATCATGACCCTGGAAACCAACAATACGCCTATTATGATCATCAATGTCAGTGGCGATTATGATTTTGTAACACTAAAGAATTATGCTGAAAAGATTAAAGAAGAAATTGAAAAAAATAAAGACATATCCGATGTACAGATTATTGGGGGTCTAGAACGGGAGATAAAAGTAATCGTTAATCCTCAAAAACTATCGGTATACAATCTATCTTTAGAACAGATTAAGAATGCCATTGTTTTATCCAATGTAAATTTTCCAGGTGGAGATATTGTCCTGGATAATAAAAATTATAATATTCGTACCGTAGGTGAGTTTGGTAATGTAAAGGAACTTGAAAATGTAGTGATCACATATATGGGGAATAGTCCTTTATTTTTAAAGGATATCGCTGAGATAGAAGATGGATATGCTTCTCCCAAGTCCTATTCCAGAATGTCAAATCACTTAGGGACAGATCAGGCCAGTGTAAAGAAGGCCGTGGCCATTACTGTAAAGAAAAAGGAAGAGGCAGATGTCATCAAAACCAGCAACAAAATCCACAAATTATTGGAAAAGGGCGAGGGTAGCCTATACCCTAAAGAGCTACAAGTAGAAGTCAGTGGAGATACAGCAGAATATGTAGAGGATGAACTGGGAACAGTGGTGCAGAACTCAAAATCTGGACTCCTTCTTGTAATTATTGTACTATTTCTGTTCATTGGTTTTGGAGAATCTCTGGTTGTATCTATGGTGATACCTCTATCCATATTTATAGCCTTTGGGCTCATGAATATCACAGGGATGACGTTTAATAGCATTACTTTGTTTTCATTGATATTGGCAGTGGGGATGCTAGTAGACAATGGGATTGTTATCATGGAGAACATTGATCGATTGCGGTTCAAGGGACTGCCTACAAATTTAGCTGCAGAAGTAGGCACAAATCAAATTGCTCCGGCGGTAGCCTCCTCTACATTGACTACTTTGGCTGCATTTTTTCCGATAATGCTGACCACAGGAATCATGGGAGCCTTTATCAAACCTATTCCAATTACTGTGATCTTTGCCCTAGGAGCATCCTTTATGGTGGCGATTACCATTACTCCTGCCCTATGTACTATGGTACTGAAGGAACACCGTAGATCCAATGAGCTTATAAGCCACCCTTTGATAGAGAAAGGATTAAAGGTTACTTCTGTGCTGTTTGTATTTGTACTTTCCCTATATGCTTTTAAGAATGAAGAGGGTGGGATATTGGGATTTGGTACATTATCTGTTGTTTTTGCGGTCCTCTTCTCAGGAGCTATGATCAGAAAGAAGTTTTTTAGAAATAAGAATAAGGAACAACATCCTATTATTGGTGGATATGCTAAGATACTATACGATATCGTGCAGAATAAGTGGAAAAGACGGGCAGTGGTAGGAACTGTGTTTATTGCCTTTGTATTGAGTCTGGCACTCATTCCTTTGGGAATCCTAAAGGTAGAAATGTTCGCACAAAATGATTATACACGTCTTTATGTGAATATTGAGGCACCTTTGGGTACTAATCTAGATACTACCTCAGCCATTGCGGAAGAGGTGGAAAAAAGACTGTTGCCCTTTAAAGAGATTAAAAGTTTTGTATCCAATGTGGGTATTACAGGTGCAGATAGCTTGGAAACAATTACGGTGGGCTCTGCCAGCAACCCAAACAATGCACGAATCATCATAGATTTACATGATAAGAAGGTGCGGGAAAGAACCAGTATGGAACTAGCTGTCATTCTCCGTGAAACCATCAAGGATATACCTGGTGCTAAAATTGAGATCCAAGAGTTAGAAGATGGTCCTCCTTCAGGGAAACCTATCTATATTGAGTTAACAAGTGAGAATTTTGATGATTTGAAGTTAGTAGCAGGTGACTTCGCAGGTATTATAAAATCCCTCGAAGGAACTAGAGACGTGGAAAGCAGCATTGAAGAAGGTTCCCCTGAACTACAGGTAAAGGTAGATAAGGAAAAGGCTAGTTACCTAGGACTAAATGATATGACAGTGGCTTTGGGCATTCGAAACGCTGTAAATGGTCTGAAGGCAACTACCTTTAGAAATAATCAGGATGAAATTGATGTGATGATCCATACATCAGAAGAAAAGCTCCAAAGTAAGGATGATCTTGAAAAAATCTATTTTCCCTCTCGGTTTGGACAGATGATTCCCTTCTCCCAGGTGGCAGAGGTGATAGAAACCAAGAGCATAACGGCGATTCAGCATAAAGATTTAAAACGTCAAGTGAGTATATCCGCTGATTTGTTAACAGGTACGATTCCTGGAGATATAACCAAGGCTTTTAAAGAAGCCATTGCCGATTATCCTATGCCAGAAGGCATGATTATTGGATATGGTGGTGAGGAAGAAGACATGCAGGAATCTTTCACAGACATGTTTAGGAATATGGCGATTGCAGCCATATTGGTATTCTTGATTCTAGCTGTACAGTTTAACTCCCTATCACAGCCTCTTATCATATTGTTCTCGGTGCCCATGGCCCTCATCGGTGTCATGCCTGGGTTGGTACTTACGGGGAATACCTTTGGGTTTGTTTCCTTTGTAGGGGTAGTGGCGTTGGTAGGTATTGCAGTAAATGATGCCATCGTATTGGTGGATTATATAAACTATCTAAGAAAAAATGGATACTCTTTACAGGATGCAGTAAAGGAAACGGGTGTTACAAGGTTTATGCCTGTTATGGCCACAACCATTACGACGGTGGGCGGTATACTTCCAATCACCATCAGACAGCCTTTCTTTGCCCCTATGGGATATGCCCTGATCTGTGGATTGAGTATGGCCACCATTCTTACCTTATTGGTGATACCGGTTTTATATACATCCTTAGAAGAATTTAAAATGATGCTAAAACAAAGAAAAAACAGAAATAAAGGAGGCATGGGAGATGAGAAAGCTGCTGATCCTGTTATTGGTCACTAGTCTGATCTTCGCTGGTTGTGCAGCAAAAGAGACGGCTCCTGCCGCAGGAAAAAGTGAAACATCAGAAGCAAATAAGTCAGAAACAGAAGTGACATATGTAAAGGTAGAGCCTATTGGAATCAAGGATTTTTCCCGTAAGTTATCCCTTCCGGGGGTGATTCAACCGAAGGAAACGGTAATGGTGACGACAAAAATCAGTGGAACGGTGGAAAGAATCTCAGGGGACATTGGAAGTGCCATAAAAAAAGGGGCTCTACTATGTAAGTTATCTGATATGGAATATAAGTTGCAGTACGAGAATGCAGTAATTGGCCTAAATAAAGAAAAGCTAACCTATGAGAGTACCAAAAAAAGTTATGAACGCCATAAGGCACTCTTTGATAGTGGAGCCCTTTCTCAAGTAGATTATGAAAATATAGAGAATCAGTATAAGATGGGACATGAAATATTAAATCTAGCCCACAATGGATATGCCCTAGCCAAACAAAATCTTGATTATACGGAGATTAAAGCACCTATATCAGGTGTGATTAGTCAAAAAGAGGTTTCAGTGGGTGAAAATATTGGACCAGGCAAGACGATATTTACCATAGTGAGTATGGATGACATGTATGTGGAGAGTGGGGTGTCAGAGAAAGACATTCCTGCTTGTAAGGTAGGTCAAAAAGTAGCAATAAAGACAGAATCATTAGGATCTGAACTATTGGAGGGTGAAATCACCCATATTGGGCCTGTGCCTGATCCAACGACAAAGGCATATCCTGTGAAAATATTGGTGAGAAATAGGGAACAGCGGTTAAAACCAGGGATGTTTGCTACCATAGAGATTTTATTGGATACCCATACGTCTGTTATGGCAGTATCGAAGGAAGCTGTCGTCATAGAAAATGGCATAGAATTTGTCTTTATAGAACAAGGTGGAAAGGCATACAAAAAGCCTATAAAGACAGGATATAAAGATGAGGACCATTTTGAGGTTCTTGAAGGAATTGACAATGATGCCAGGATCATAGTGGTAGGCAAAGATAAATTAGTGAATGGTAATCCAATAGAAGTAAGGAAATAGATAGAATTTAATGACGGAATATCAGGGTGAACATATACTAAAATAGAAGCAAATTGTAAAAAACATCTTAAAGGAGGGGTTGATGCCTGTGGCAAAGATTTTGTCTTATAAGGAAGTAACCAGCCTAGACATGGTGCAAGATCACCAACTACAGCAATGGTTGGAGACCCGTCGGCATGAAAAAGGTATTCATTATAAAAAAGAAGGAAAGACGATATACATTCTTATTAGCGGCGGGGAAAGGCCTACAGGAGGATACAAGGTCGTTGTGGATCAAGCAATGATGGAAACCCTAGATATTGCTTATGTATCTGCCCATATTGCTGAGCCTAAGCCTGATATGGTGGTAACACAGAAGATTACGTACCCCTATGCCTGTATCCAAATTGAAAACGAGAATATTAAGAATGTACAAGGCACATTAATGGATTAGGAGTGGGTGTTTACTTCAAGAAGTACATTATATTTATAGGAAACAACTTGTCAAAAATGAGTCACCAAAAACACAATCCTCCATATAGTGATATTGGGAATGGACAATCAGAAAATTCCCTAATATGAGAGGAGGAAGATAAACCATGTCATGTAATAAAAACATTCCAAGTGCAACCCTAGGTATCGAAGATAGATGCTGTACGGCCACTACTGGCTGCAGCTTTGATGGAACTTTGAGAAATGTAGTAACAGAGCCCATTTATGTACAAAAAGTGTACGATGCAGCATTGTTTAACCTTCAGGGCCTTAGAACCATTGAAGGTCAACTTTTTACACCAGCTTTAGGCAGAGGGGCAAGGATTATCGCCATTCGAGAAATCAGATGTAGAAAATTCTTTAATCCCCAAAATATCAATGATCCTAGGAATTTAACTGTGACACCAACTACAAACTTGGCGGGCGCAGAATTTGTAGAAGACGGTGCAGGAAAAGATGTCCGGGTAATCGGACCTGATGGTACTGCTTCAGAGAGATTGGTTTATGCAAACACTGAAGAGTGTGATGAAGAAGGTAGAGGAACACCCATTTTTGGGACTCAGAACATCGCCATCTCAGGGAATGTAGTGGTAGAAATTGATGTAGTTTATCAAGATGACTGCGATAGAGACAATAGGGCAACATTGAGAGCCATCGTTCCTATTGCAACCCCAGCGGCACCATTAATTTTAACAAACTTCTTTGAACTATGTTTACCATCTGTATTCGATACTGCTTTCTTGCCAAGGTTTACTGAATTCTGCAATATCGATTGCGAAGTAAGACTTGCTACTAATAGTATTCGAAGAGATCTCATAGTAGATCCTGTAACCGGAGCTGTACGAGCAAACTTAATCGTTGCTCTTTGTGTAACCTGTGAGAAGAAAATTGTGGTACCTGTTCAGCTTTGTGTATTATCTACAGGCTTCCCAGTATTAGCTGCTAATGTGGAGCAAATCTGTACATCATTCCCACAATTGTTCCCAACTCAGATTGATGAATCTTCGAGACCTCGTGGTCAAGAACTCTAGAACATGCTCCCTGGCAAAAGCCAGGGAGTTTTTACTTTTCAGGGATTCTGGGTTGATATTTTGTAATACTATGAATAAACATTTGCAAAATAATGCGGAGCAAGGTGGAGGTTTACCCATCACCCTGGTAGGGAATGCCCCCTGTGGCATTCCGTTTATAGGTAAGGATATCATTAGAGTAGTGATACCCATCTGCACGCAATTTTGATGATACAACATGGTGGAACGGCACAGGGGCACGTTCCCTACGAATACCCTGGTTATGTCGCATCTTTTATTTAATATTCCTTATAGAGATGAAAGTGTTATAATAATGATATAGCATATTGAAGGAGCGAATTGTATGAACAATACTGTAGATATTATCAAGGATCAACAATTAACCTATCAACAAAAGGTTATACAACTTGCCAGGGAAGCGGAGAATGGTGTTGAGGTTCTGAATATTCCTCAGGATGTGAAGGACTATATGGACAAAG
>CALECF010000217.1 GCA_937948705.1 uncultured Anaerosolibacter sp.
TTCCTCATCCTCAAGGCGAATCAATGAATTCTCATCATAACTTCCACCTAGTACATCAATGCCACCATACCAAACAGTTTTATTGTCAATAATCATGAATTTATAGCGATTCTTAGATAGCTGAATAACCTGAATTCCCTCTTTTTTAACGTCATTAATAAATTCTGCAATATATGTCCTGTGCTTATCCACATACTCATCAAGAGCCTTAATGCATAAAACAATTCGCGTGCCCATTTTATACTTTTCAATCAGGATTTCCTTAATAGCATTAATCTTTTTCTTTTGAAGAAACGGACTTGAAATAAGAATGTTTTTATCTGCATCTTTGATGTCTTTAATCACGTGTTCAAAATAGTTTGTTTCATCATAAATTCCATTATCTATGTTGAATTCTGTACCATTAGCCCTTACACTATAGCCCACTGAGCGGTATGCCGTAAGCCTTTTGTGGTACATCCTCTCAAGAACTGGTACATGTACATCTACATAATCGTAAATTAAAACTTCTTCTTTGCCCTCAAAATTTCTGTGAAGTCTTCCCGCATACTGAGCAATTGTACCCTTCCAAGCAATAGGCATTGCCATAAATAATGTATCAAGCCGTGCTTCATCAAAACCTTCACCAATCAATTTACCTGTTGCTATGATTACAAATCGATCTTTATCCTCTAGTGCTCTAATTTTCCTGAGAGATTCTTTTCTTTCGCTTGTTTTTAGGTCCCCCGATAAGACAATGACTTCAAAATCTTTATCCGATATTAAATTCACCAATTGCTCGATATGCTTTGTTCTTTCAGTCAAAATTAATGGATTTCTACCTGAATCTATGGCATGAATAACGTCTGATACAATCAATTCATTTCGATAATTACTTTCACAAATATATTGATAGATTTCTGTAATGTGCCATTCTTCCTGATTTTTAAATAATGGCATTCTAGTGCTTGTGAATCTTGGAATTATAAAATGTTCAAAGTCTCTTTTCTTAGCCTCCAGCTTTGCATCAACCTTGTATCTAATAGGACCTAAGTGCATGAATATGATCGGATGATGACCATCTTTTCTTATAGGTGTTGCAGTAAGTCCATAAACATATTTGGCATCTGTAGCACTTAAAATCCGACTAAAATTAGTAGCAGAAATATGGTGACATTCATCCACAAGAACAAGTCCATACTGCTTGATTATCTGCTTTACGCTTTTGTCTTGCTCAAACATAGACTGCATGATAGCAATATCAACAATCCCATTAATGGTATTTTTGCCACCACCAAGTTGTCCTATTATTGAACTGTTCTTTTTTCGTTTTTCTATGACTTCATCAATCTCTAAGAATTGCTTTAAACGCTCTTTCCACTGAGCCGCCAATTCTTTGGTATGGACTAAAATCAAAGTAGAACACTTTTTTTCAGCAATTAATTTTGCTCCGATGACCGTTTTTCCAAATCCTGTTGTAGCGGATAATACGCCATCTCGATTCTCGCTGAGTTTCTCTAGGGCTTCTCTCTGATGATCTGTAAGCTGACCTTTAAAGACAACTTTTACCTGCCTGCCTTCATTTCTTTCATCCATTACCATGTATTTAACACCAGCAGAAACAAGCTTATCCACTAAGTCAGATTCTACCCCTCTTGGTAAAATGATACTTTCAGAACCTTCTTCATAAAGAACGGTAACTCGAGGCGTTCCAAATGTTGACTGACGCATTGCTTGCTTCGCATAAAATTCTGGATTAGCATAAGTTGCTAACCTTCTAATTGAAAATAGCGCTTTTGGTGACAAGCCTGATTTAGATATTAAAAGGCCATTACCCCTTTTAAGTATTACTGTTTCAGAAAAATCGCTTTTCTCAATTGAATTTAATTTTAATTCTCTATCTATTCTTTCGTTCTCATCGCTTGTTTGTATTGGCGTTACAAGCTTACAGAATCTTGTTACAAATTCTTCGGAAATTCTTTTTACTTGTGCTAAATAGCGCCATTGATTCTCTATCTCATTCAAGTTTGCATCAATAAACACTGAATTCCCTTGATCTCTTGCTTCCTTTTGCAAAGGAAGTGCAATAAGATTTCCAAAGCCATCTTTCTGTAGAAAGTCCTGACTTGGAAATAGTCGATCATAGGAGTCAAACTTTATATTGCCGCACTCTTGCATGGCAAGGTTTAGAATAGCCGTTCCAAATTTCCTAGCAAGTGATGCTTTCATTTCTCGCTCAAAAAAGAACCATAGATGACAGCCTTTCCCTGAACGAGATCTTTCAGCATATACTGGAATGGTATTGTCACTACAAACTTTCATAACAACTTGGATATCTTCGCCCCATGTTGACTCGTCAAAATCCATTGTAAGAAGAAAACAGGTATCATTTGTCGTCATTGGATAAAGTCCTAACACATACTTGCCTAATAGATGGTTCTTAATCTGTTCTTCATCTAGTGCTGCAAAATGACTATTTTTACATTCAGTACATTTAATCTTAGGCTTATTACAAATCCCAGGTTTAAAATCGTTATAACAATAGGGTGAGTAACCGGGCTTATTCTTCCATCTCTTTGCACAAACATCTGCTCTTCCTTTAAAAAGGGACAGAAATAAATCAACTTTCTCTTTGCTAGAGCTGCTTTGAGTAATCAAACTTTCAGGTAATTCTAAAAAGTCTTTTTTGGGCAGCAGATTTGTATCATCACAATATGATTCAGGTGTTTCAGACACGCGTTTGACTCTCAGTTGCTGAAGTTCTTCTTTCAGCCGTCTATTTTCTTCCTCTAGAATTATATATTTTTTATAAAGCTCTTCATAATTCATTACTCAGCCACACTCGCTTTCAACCTTAACCATATTAAACTGACATGTTACTTCAATATTTTAATCCTCTGTATCAAGCTTATTGTCAAATACACATACTTTTTTAATAACACATTCCAACTTAGGGATATTATCATGCTCCGTATTATTTGAGTCTTTGAAAGACACATCTCTTCAATGTGGTGTTGCTACTTACATTATAGGACTGATTTTACTGAATAGGAAGATAATATCCAATCACTTTTTGGGATATCTTCCTTTATTTTGATTATAAAAGTTTTACGCTTACGATAAGAAAAATATAAAATAAGTATACTCAAGCTTATGTGGACAGATAACTGATCAATAATAAACTATTAGCCTCAGATAAGAAATCCCTATCTGCAGCTACTTCTTTTTCACCTCACTAACAGTTGCTTTTCCCCATTACGAAAATATTACTTTCTATAACATTTCTGTAATGGGGTCTGCCCCCCCTAGGCGAGTGCTTATCCGAGCCTTACTAATAGCTTTCAGAATAATACAATTAAAGTTAAGATTCTTTGCTTTTTTAATAAAGAAAAGGTTAGTGCAAAAAAAAACAAAGTGTATTCTTATATTGCCATCCTCTATTGCTTTTTTAAGTTCTTTAGCACCTACTCTTTCCTCTTTTACAAAGTCCAATTATAGGACTTGAATTACATACTATTTTACTCATTTAAGGGCTCCCCGATAACTAAATCATTCATGAAAGCTTTATCTAGATTGAGATCATATTCTGTGTATTCATTCCATGGAATACTCTTGTGATTTAATATACTAATAAAATCTAC
>CALECF010000218.1 GCA_937948705.1 uncultured Anaerosolibacter sp.
AAAGATGGGTTTCCCCACCTTTTCTAGTCAAACAACTTGCTTACAGACAAGTTCTCGTAAATTCTTCGAATAGCCTCTGCGAAAACAGGTGCCACAGACAAGTTCACAATATTCTTCAACTTTTTCTCCTCTGGCAATGGAATGGTATCTAACACTACCAGTTCCTTAATCACCGAACCTTCAATCCGCTCTAAGGCTGGACCAGAAAGTACAGGATGGGTACAACAAGCATATACCTCTTTTGCACCAAAATCCTTTAATGCTTTTGCCGCCTGGGTAAGGGTTCCTGCTGTATCAACCATGTCGTCCACAAGGATTACATTTTTTCCCTCTATTTCACCAATGATATTCATGATCTCAGACACATTGGCTTGAGGTCTTCTCTTGTCAATGATGGCAAGAGGGGCATCCAATAAATTGGCAAAATTTCTAGCCCTCGTTACACTGCCCAGGTCAGGAGATACCACAACCAGGTCTTCTAACCCAATCTTTTTGAAATACTCTGCTAAGATTGGTACCCCTAACAAGTGATCCACTGGAATATTAAAATACCCTTGAATTTGCGCAGCATGTAAATCCATGGATAGTACCCTGTCAGCACCTGCTGCTGTGATAATATCTGCCACAAGCTTTGCAGTGATTGGGTCCCTAGCCTTTGCTTTTCTATCTTGTCTCGCATAACCATAGTATGGAACCACAGCCGTAATTCTTCCTGCAGATGCTCGTTTTAAGGCATCAATCATAATTAACAATTCCATTAAATGTCTGTTTACTGGTGCACAGGTTGACTGTACAACAAACACATCAGCACCTCTAACGGTTTCTTTGATATTAACAGCAATTTCTCCATCACTAAAGGACCCCACTTCTGCATCTCCCAGCTTTACACCCAGCTCCTCACAGATTCTCAGAGCCAAATCCTTACTAGCATTTCCAGCAAAAACCTTTATCGTTTGTCCATTAATATTCATGTATATCCTCCTTAAGTTTCCTTTATTTCATAAGTCCCTTGCGCGCTACCCATCCTAACTTATTCTCTTGTTTTGCCCTTGCCACAGATAGGGCCCCCTCAGGGACTTCTTTCGTAATCGTAGAACCCGTAGCAACATATCCATATTTTCGCACCGTGACAGGTGCTACCAAATTCACATTGCTGCCCACAAAGGCATGATCTTCCACAATCGCCTTATGCTTATGTTTACCATCATAATTCACGAAAACAACACCGCAGCCTATATTCACATGCTTTCCTACTTCTCCGTCTCCCACATAAGCCAAATGGGAAGCCTTGGAATAATCTCCAATGGTAGAATTCTTTACTTCCACAAAATCTCCAATTTTCACATGTCTTCCAAGCCTGCTATTGGGTCTTAAATAGGCATAGGGACCGATTTGACAGGCATCATCCACAAAGCTCTCTACAATCGTAGAACTCTGTATTTCCACATCATTCTTGATCACAGAGTCTACAATTCGGCAATTGTGTCCGATGATACATCCTTCGCCAACCTCCGTCTTGCCTTTTAAAATCACCCCTGGATATAGTATTGTATCTTTGCCCACCTTTACACCTTTATCCACATAAACCTGTTGAGGATCAATGATTGTTACGCCACTTTCCATCAACTCTCTAAGTATTCTTCTTCTCATGACCGCTTCTGCTTCTGCCAGCTGCACCCTTGAGTTCACACCGGAAATTTCGCTATGATCTGTTACTGCATAAGCTCCTACTTTATGACCCTCTTGATTCAGCAGTTCTACAACATCAGTGATATAATATTCTTTTTGCACGTTATTATTTGTAAGGTTTTTCAATGCTTCTTTTAGCAGCTTTCCATTATAGCAGTACATCCCTGAATTGACTTCCTGGATTTGTTTTTCTTCCTCTGAAGCATCTTTTTGCTCCACAATCCTTTTTACCAAGCCATCCTGACCCCTTACAATTCGTCCGTATCCCGTGGGATCTTGAAACTGTGCCGTCAGAACTGTTGCAGCATAACTGCCTTGACTATGATATTTTATCAGCTCTTGAATTGTCTCCGTTCGTATCAAAGGTGTGTCTCCATACAGCAGAAGCACGTCCCCTTCGTCCTTTAGGTGTTCGGCTACCTGCATGACTGCATGTCCCGTCCCCAACTGTTCTTTCTGCCAAGCAAATTGCACATTCCTGTGGCCAATGGCTTTTTCTACTTGTTCTCCCTCATGACCGATGACAACGATGGTACGATCCACACCATTTTCTTCTGCAACATCAATGACATGCTCCACCATGGGCTTACTTGATACTTCATGAATTACCTTGGGAAGCTTTGACTTCATTCTGGTTCCTGCACCTGCTGCTAAGATCACAGCAGTCATTTTACCCATGCGCGCCACTCCTTACTATCATCATTTTCATTTCATTTATCTGATGACTAACAACTCTAAGACTCCCACTTCACTGTGTGTAAGTGATAAACAACAAATCGAAGATTTGTGTTTCCTACTTATATAAGTGGGAGATAAGAGTTGTACAGCCCCTAGATAGGTTCAACTTAAGCAGAGATCATAAATCTTTGATTTATTGATCGTCGCTTACACAGCGTGCCAATTCAGGTGGAGTACCTGTGCCCTGTGGGTAAAAACTCCATCTGAATTAAGTTTCACTTTATAGTATTACACGAATCGATACATATATTTTGGTAAACTATTTTCTCGTTTTTTAGTATACCATTTTTTTAAGCAAACAAAAAGAGTATTGGTTATTTTTACATAATACAAAACCTCCTTATGAAAATTGCTTATGCCCTTTAAGCAATTTCCATAAGGAGGTTTTGAATAGTCTAGGATTAACTCATGTCAAGATCATGCATATACAGACCAGAGTTCATAAACGAAAACCGTTATACTACATCCTGTATATCCTGTACATCCTGTACATCCTTGACTTGTTCGTACTGAGAGAGAATGGCGTCCTGCAGCCTTGTTCTCATCTCAGAATTAATCGGATGGGCGATATCTCTAAAATCTCCTTCTCCCATCTTTCGACTCGGCATGGCAATAAATAGTCCGTTCTGACCTTCGATAATTTTTATGTCATGAACTACAAATTCGTTGTCAAAAGTTACTGATACTATTGCCTTCATCTTGCCTTCATCATTTATTTTTCGAATCCGTACATCAGTAACCTTCATTTCTTCACCACCTTCCCGGTCCCAACTCACAAGATGATAACTAATTCTCCATTAATCACCAATTTCCTTCTAAAATATGTGAAAATTTACAATCTTTCTTAATATTTATTTATTGAGAACATTATTCATAAAGAATGTGTCCCTCTCGGACGGGGAAACCCCGCCCCTAACCTTAACCTTCTGCTCTAAATTAAATCAATTCTTCATTTGGAAAAATGCATATCTCCTGTTGAATAGGGTCCACCCTATCTAATATCAATAAAGGCACATATTCCTGTACTAATTTTTCCTTCGGCTCCTTTGTGGCAATCATTACACCGATGCCCTTCACATTTCCATCAAATTCGTTGATAATATCTACCATACCTTTGGCAGTACCCCCTGCTTTCATGAAGTCATCAATGATGATTACATTGGCACCACTTTTTATGGCTCGTTTGGACACAGACATGGTTTGAATCTTCCCCGTTGAACCCGATACATAGTTAATACTTACGGTGGACCCTTCTGTCACCTTGCTGTCTCTTCTTAGAATAATCAGTGGTACATTTAAGGCGTGGGCGGTCATCATGGCAATGGGGATTCCTTTGGTTTCTACGGTTACAACATAGTCAATTCCTTCCCCGGCGAACTGTGTAGCAAATATTTCTCCCATTCTTTTTACAAGGGACGGGTTGTAGATAATATCCGCCATATATAGAAGTGCACCTGGAATAATTCTACTTGAATCCGAAAGCTTCGTGCTCAGTCCTTCTAAAAAGTTCTTTCCATTCTGTTTGCTGACCAACGGTACATACTTTACGCCTCCTGCTGCTCCAGCAATGGTTTCAATTTTGCCCAGCTGGAGGTCTTCCATGAGCTTTTTTGCCACAACAATATCTTCACTAATTGTTGATTTTGCCGCATGAAATTGATTGGTAAAGTGGCTTAATGTAAAAATTTCATTGGGATGATCAGATAACACCTTTACCAATGCGCCAATTCTTTCGTTTCGTTTTAATTTCATCTATTTCCCGCTCCATTCCGAATGTTTACGTTATTGTATATAAGTTTATTCGCTTTTGGGAAATTATTCAATATTTTTTTCTTGTTCATCAAAATTTGTCTCCACCTCTCCCATCTTTAGGAAATGCTGTACGCATATTTTTCTTGGCATGAAAATATAATAATGTGATATAATTTCACTAGCGTTCTTTTCAAAGTTTTTTACTTTTTACCTATAGATTCCCTAAAACTTTGTCAATAATACTTAGCAACAAATGTATTTTACTTTTAAATCTAAGAAAATGCTTCTGTTCTTCACACGATTGCTTTGATCATTATATTTTATTCAGCTTCATATTGGAGGAGAGACTATGATTCAATTGGATTTAACTGACCCAAGAATAAAGAACATTCATTTTATAGGTATTGGCGGAATCAGTATGAGTGCTATCGCAGAGCTGCTGCTAAGTTTTGGTTATACCATTTCAGGTTCTGATATGCATGGATCTAAAATTACAGAAAAGCTTTGTGGCAAGGGTGCTACCATACATATTGGACATAGTATCAACAACATTACCGACTGTAACCTAGTGGTTTATACTGCAGCCATATCCAAGGATAATCCCGAACTCAAAAGGGCTAGGGAAATAGGCGTTCCTGTGATTGATCGGGCAGAGATGCTGGGGTTACTCATGAAAAAGTTTTCAAATAGTATCGCTATTTCTGGCACCCATGGTAAAACTACAACCACTTCTATGGTCTCCCTTATATTAGAACATAGCGGCTTCCATCCAACTATTTTGGTAGGCGGAGAGTTAGACGAAATTGGTGGAAATATTAAAATCGGGAGCAGTAACTATCTGGTTACCGAAGCCTGTGAATACGTAGAAAGCTTTCTGAAGTTTTTTCCTACCTTGGGTATTATTCTTAATATTGAAGCAGATCATCTTGACTACTTTAGAGATCTAAACCATATTATAGAAGCTTTTACTCAGTTTGCCCGCTTGATTCCAAAGGAAGGATATTTGATCGCCTTTAAGGATGATCCTAACATTCGTCCATTATTATCCCAGGTTGACTGCAATATCGTTACTTGCGGTATAAAGGAAGATAGCGATTATACGGTTCGTAATATTGATTACAATCATCTAGGCTTTCCTTTCTTTGATGTATATTTTCAAAATAAATGCCTAGGTCATTTTCAATTAAATGTTCCTGGCTATCATAACATCTGTAATGCTTTGGCAGCCATCGCCGCTACCCATACCCTTGGTGCTCCCGTTGAAAAAATACAGGAGAGACTTCGTCTTTTTAAGGGCACCCATAGAAGGTTTGATATCTTAGGTATTGCGGAGGAAAGGACGATCATAGATGATTATGCCCATCATCCCACAGAGATTCAAGCAACACTACAAGCAGCTTCCAATTATCCCCATAATCAAATTTGGTGTGTCTTTCAATCCCATACCTATACAAGGACAAAATCACTATTAAAAGACTTTGCAGTTTCCTTCGCTGGTGCAGATAAAGTGATTATAGCTGACATCTATGCTGCCCGTGAAAAAGATACCGGTGAAATCCATGCTCGAGATTTAGTCCAATCCATTGGAGCCCATCATCATGATGTTACTTACATCGGTGGATTTTCCGACATCGTGGAGTATCTTTCAACCCATACCCGCCCGGGGGATTTGATACTAACCATGGGGGCAGGAGACATTTATAAGGTAGGAGAAATGCTCCTAGAAGCAATGACATTAAAAACAGGTTAGAAGCTATCTTCTAACCTGTTTTTATATCTTAGGCTCAAATAAAATAGTTATTGGACACCTAGGGTACTTCGAATGGCCTCATCAATCCTAGGAGAATAATAGTACTTTCCTTCAAAGATAATGTAATCATTATATACATACAACACCTTGTTATTACCACCTATTTCAAAGGTTAATATAAAGGCCAAGGGCAATTGTTGATTCATTTCCGTAATCTCCTTAAATTTAGTCCTAAGAATTGTACGGGCTATGGTTGTATGATAGTAGTTCTCGTCCTCCAGGTCATAAACATCCTTTTTATCATCTACAGTGATTTTTTTAGCTTGTAATAGACTTTTCAAACCTGACTCCTTTGCCTTTAATTGTACTGGATACTTTTTGACAATATAATCCCACAACTTTCGATCATATTGATAGTAGGCAAATTGATTTTCAGAATCTATCGTCAGTAATTGTCTATTGATTAGATGGACATGATACACCTGTTGACTGGTTTTTATTTGAATCATATAATCAGGATACTCCACTGCTACAAACCCAGCCTCACCCTCGTTCACAGGAGATTTCAGAAGAATTCTGTTCATGAAACCCTCCATATCCTTTTGCTCTACATTCCATCGATATCCCTCATCCTCTGCCATTACAGTAATACCTTTTACATTTCTAAACAGATCACTTTGATGATATTTCCTTATATATATTTCTTCAATGGACCTTTGTAGCACTTCCACAGCCTCTTCTCTTCCCTGAAAGACAAGCCAGCTTCCGTTCATATCTTCTAAATAGATAAACGGGCCACCAATTTTTATTTTTGTATTGTTACTCTTTATATGTAGTACATAATCGTACACTTCTTCTTCCCTGTTAAGATTACCCTTCACCAACTCTAAGGACTCTAGGATTCCAATAATTTCCTTGCCCTCTTCCACGTCCAGCTCAATCATATCATCAGATCCATAGTAGCTTTCGATAAAAATATCCTTGGCATCCTTGACAAACTTGCTTATTTGCATTTCCCCAGCATTCTTAGGTACCTTCCCACCTACAACGGTAGTTTCTATAGGCAGATTCGTTATCTTCTCTTTGGAGATTTGTCTACTCTGCACCCATCTATATGTCATACTTCCACTTAAAGCTGCCAAAATAATAACGAAAGCACCTATGACCAAATGCTTATTGATTTTACTACCCATCAGTACTCACCTCAATTATTCAAATATCCTCATTTTTAAACTCACTTCTCATTATTTATGTATATTTTATACGAGAAATATCAATAAAAATTTGTAAACAATATTGGTTGCTACAGCGGAATTTTATTTACTTATATATTCAACACCCATTCCATTATCCCTTTTTTTCACCCAGCAAATGATGCTATAAAATTATTTACTCCCTCTATATGGTCGTAAAAAAAAGCGATGTAAATAACACCGCTTCTATTCTATCTCTCCATCGTTATACATATCGATGACAAGTTTTTTTGCCCCATCTACATCATGAAGAAAATAAGATACTCCTTTTTCCGTGGCCTTCCCTG
>CALECF010000219.1 GCA_937948705.1 uncultured Anaerosolibacter sp.
ACACAGTACATCCCCTGGTACAATTAAGCTGGGATGGGGTATATGGGGATTTGCTCCAACCAGTTGGTTTAAATCCACTTGATAATTCTTGGCGATTTTGTACATCACATCACCGGGTCTAACCGTATACCTAACGGCATCCGATGGACAAGCTGCCGGTTTCCTTGGAAACGTAACCATCATTCTCAACTCCTTAACGAATCGAATTCTTTTTACTAATCATATGATTTGAAAATGATGTTTAGTATCCATAAAATGGATTATTTCTATTTCAAAATCTTTACCCACGCATCCAGCTATTCTAGCTGCTTTATATTTTTCTCATGAAATGCCAGCATACTGTAACTGACAATGTCTCCTTCTAAACATTCTTCTAGCCGTAGCATTGTAGAAGATTCTTTTACCTTTATTAAATAGTATAGTCTGGCTTCAATTTCTTCCTTTATCTTACGTTTCCCCATGATATAATCTCCATGGGATAGCAGCATAACACTACAATTTAAATTCAATATTTTGTATAAGCTTTCTATATGTTCTTGAAAGTTCCCATCTTGGGATATATACGGCAGCATCTTCTTGCCATCCCGCGTTTTCATAATCAAATCTCCCACATGTATGATCTCATGATTAATGATGGTAACGATGCTGCACCCACAGTGCCCGGGTGTGTGTATAAAAGATATGTTATGTTTTCCGAATTTTAGAGTTTTTGCATCCTCAATTAGAATCGTGGGCTCAATAAATTCATGACCTGGACACCATTCTTTACAGTTGTCAAAATTATACTTATAAAAGGCACTACCGATGAACTCACAATCTTTGAATTCTTTCGCTCCACAAATATGATCAGGGTGAAAATGGGATAACACCACTATTTCAGGTCTAAATCCTTTTTCTTTTAATACCTTTACTACCATTTGTCCATGTTGAGAAAATGCTGTATCAATGATCAAAGCTCTTCCTTCATCCAAAATAACAGTGATATTTACAACATATAGTGGATTTTCCTCATCCTCAACAAACTCATACTGATAGATATAGTCATTGATCCTAGTTGTTTTCATTTTCTTTGTCCCTCATCCCCTCAAAATCATAAAACTCTCCAGGATTTTTACATATCATCCTATCCAATATCTCAGGTGCAATCCCCTGGTCAATGCAATAAGGAATGAAATCCGTAAAGAATGACGCGCATGGGTGTTTTCCGCCATGGGTTACAATTTCATCATAAAAATCATAATCTTGTGAGAGTAGAATTCGATCTTCGAAGCCACCATGTATAGCCGCCTTGATAAAGTTCAAATTTTCTTCATATGCCTTTGCCTTAATTAAGTCCAATCCTAACCACATTCCGAGATTTAGTGCACGGCGTATCACATCATCGTTTCTTTCATTAAGGGCATGGGACCAGAGAAACTTTTCAAAGTTTGCCCCTTCCACTTCCAACAAATCCATCACTTCTTCAGCCAATGCAGCTTCAAGTATATGACAATGAATAGGTATTCCCACAGCTTTATTTGCTATAATCGCAGCTCGCAACAACGCGCTGTCCACATCAGACAATTTCCCCCTTGCAAGAAGCAGTTTTATATGACCGGGTTTAATCGTAATCCCATCCATCGTATCCATGCCATATTCAAAGTCTTTTATCCACTGGGCTGCCAGTTGTTCTACATACCTTTCACCATGAACCCGATAGACATAGTTGGGTAAATGATGACCGGTACAGGGAATAATGTTTATCCCAGATGCTATTGAGAGCTTCCTTAAAAGCTTTATATTTTGCCCCCCTATTGGAGGTGAGGCCTCCACAATAGATCTACATCCAGAAGCATGTAGTTTTTTTAAAACCGGTAATAATACATGAAAGGTTTCGTCGGTTTTCGAATCATTATATTTTCGGTCAAAGTAAAGTTGATTGGCATAGTTTTCATCCACTTCCCACTTAAAGTGTTCATGGCATAATGTAGCCTTCATTTGATCTTTATAAATCGGACCATTCACTGTATATATCATAGTAGCACCCCTCTTTTTCTTTTCTAAGGGTATTATAATAAAACAACCCTGACACATACCTGTCAGAGTTTAAAAAATATTCTCACCATATTCCCTGTATAACTCATTGATTATTGTTCTTATACGCTCTTTGTAGGATTCTGGACCAAGGAGTTTAACATCCCTGGGATTGCTCAAAATTAGGTTTGTGATATCCTCCTCATGCTTTGATAAGACTTGGATGGTCATTGGTTCATCATCGATCAGTACAGTGGTATTCTCCATATAAAAATTCTCCCGAATCAGTCGGTATAGGGGTCTACTGATTTTAAAATGATATTCTCTAAAAGTAAACTTATCATTGCTGCTTTGAATGGGTGTGCCTAAGTATGTATTGATCTCATCAGTCACTGTAATCTTCTCGATACGATCCAATCGAAAGGTTCTCTTTTCCGATCTTTTATGACAAAAGCCTGATAAATACCACCCTCCATCGCTATAAAACAATTCTGTTGGGGATACCTTTCGATCCGTTAGGATTCCCTTTGCCGGTACATAGTAGGTAATATAAGTGTTTTTACCTTCCATAAAGCTTTCCAATATCCTTGGCAGCACTTTTTCCGAATAATCCTTCGGCAAAAGTCTATCCACATAGAATGAAACATGCTTTAATAACTGATTCACTTTGGCCTTATCCGACTCGGCTAAAACATTGATGATTTTAGATCGAAGGAGCTGATATTCACTGCCCAGGTTTGGAATTTTTATTTCTTGCCCTGCATTCAATGCCATCAATAGCATAATAATTTCCTGCTCCGTTAGCTGGATACTTGGAATGAAGTAATCCCCATCTATTTCATACCCGCCATTCTTTCCTTCATGAGATATCAATGGAACCTTCAATTGGCTAAGGGCATCCATATCCCGATAAATGGTTCGCTCGCTCACTTCAAATAGTTCAGATAACTCTCTGCCGTTAAGCTTTCCCCTTTCTTTAAGGGCATATATGATTCCATTGAGACGTTCTGTCTTTTTCATTTTAATTCATTCCTTTTTGTGAGGGTAAAGTACGATACAAATAATCTCTTATATTTTGCCTCCATGACAAAATAAATAAAAGAATGGGACATAGCACAGGGGAATCGTAGGGAACGTGCCCCTGTGCCGTTCCATTATATCGGTATAATTCAAATGATATTGCTATCCTATAAGCGGAAGGCCACAGGGGGCCTTCCCTACAAAACAATGGATGAGCCGGGATATCGGATCTGCTGGCGAACACTGTTCGCCCCTACGGACCTACACTGTATTTGTAGAGATCGACGCCCCCTGTTTATTTATATATACTTAAGTACCTCCATTAGATCCTCCGTCTTTAAGTACACATCTGCTTTTCCTATCAAAACATCCGAATAATTGATTGCTATTGACTTACCGCATTTGCTGAAAACATCAATATCAGAATCACTATCACCCACTGCGATACATGTTTCCACAGATATTCTTTCTTCCTCGCAATAGGCCAGTAGACTTTTCAGTTTCCCACCTTCACCTAAGTGGTCGATGATTCTTCCAGTAAAAATATTATCATATACTTCATAATCACTTCCATATACCCTATCAAATCCAAACAATTCACCAACGATATTGGCTACTTGGATTGGCCCTGCCGTAACAAGTATGCATTTTATCCCTAATTTCTTTAAATGACTTATGACACCATCAATATTACTGATCAATTGGATACTATGATTAAAGCTTGATTTCACTGTTTCAACATTCAACCCTTTTATCAGTGTAACTTTGAAATAATCTGCGTCTATCCAGGAGAATTCTTTGTTATCTTCCCTTTTCTCAATCTTTAACAATTGTTCCTCTTGACTATTTAGGGTACACAGGTACTTCACAGAATTTGTATTTCTGATCAGGGTCCCATCCATATCAAAACAGAACAATTTAAAATTTGTCTCCATAAAAAGTCCCCCTTCTACATGCTAAGGTTTCGTAAAGATTTTTAAGAATAATCGAAGTAATTTTCCATTCAATTTATACTATCGAGTGTACTAGCTTCAAAAGTTCATCCAAACGATCAATGGTATAATCAGATCCAACCACCTTGCCAAATCCATACCTTGCATAGACAAAGGGGATACTTGCATATCTTGCAGCCTTCAGATCGCCTTCCGTATCTCCCACGTATATAGGATCTTTCAAATTATTCCTTTCCATTATCAGCTGTATATTTTCGCCCTTCGAGAGTCCTGTTCTTCCTGGATTCTCAAAATCTATAAAGTACTTTTCTACTTTGTGGAATTTAAAAAACGCCTCTATGTAACCACATTGACAATTGCTTACGATGAATAATTTATATTTTTGCGAAAGGGTACGAAGTACTTCTTCCAAATGAGGATACAATGCGCCCCCTTGATTCTCTATATATTCGCACTCAATCTCACAGCCTTCCTTTAGTATCTTTTGTTGCACATCCTCCCCTACACTAGGAAACAACTTTTTACCGATTTCTTTTACTTGAAGTCCCATGATGCTTTTCAAGTCTTCCTTTGTAATTAGATTTTCTATTTCTTTATATTTCTTTACAACCTCATTCCATGCAACCAAAACCACATCCGTTGAGTCCCATAGTGTGCCATCTAAATCGAAAATAATGCTATCCATTTTAAAGCCCTCCCTTCCTCCTTCAGAATCATAGACTAAACAGTCCCACTTATCACTACAAAATATATTCGATTACTTGTAAAATAATATTTATTCTTAATTTATTACATTAATGGATTCAATTACTTTAATAATACTTGTCTAATTCCCATTTTAAACAATTTGTTTCTATATACTCGAATAATTGAAAATAGGATTGTTCATCTCTAATGCTATGGTCATGATAGGATTTCTGCCAAATAGAATAACCAATTTGTTTTGTAACATATCCTTTTAATTGTTTTATAACCCGGGATATCGTAGGGGCGAACAGTGTTCGCCCGCTCTTGTCATCATCCATGGAAATGATCATATGTATATGATTTGGCATAATCGTATAGTTATCAATCCTTAAATTGGGATAATATTTTTCTATGCTATTCACTGCGATATCTACGATCTCTCCAATTGCCGACAATTCAAAACTCCTACTATTTCCAGGCGAACACTGTTCGCCCCTACACAATATCCGTTTCCTATTTTGAACACACACTGTAACAAAATAGCATCCAGTCTGGGAATAATCGTAGTCCTTCAATCGTAGACGTCTTCTTTGAGGTAAGTCGTTCATTTTAACACCTCTAATGAAAAGTTTTACACTCTGAATTTAATTCCTAGCAATTCTCTACCAAATCATTACTTCTATATTTTCCACGAATTTCCTTCAAAATGAAAAAGAGATGATTTCGGTTATATGCAACCGAAACCATCTCTTCACTTAACAGCTATATACGTTTACCTCTATCCTATTCCCACTCAATGGTTGATGGGGGTTTGCTTGTGATATCATATACAATACGATTTACGTTATCTACTTCATTTACAATACGATTAGAAACCTTCTCTAATACCTCATAAGGGATTCTTGCCCAGTCGGAAGTCATACCATCGGTACTGGTTACGGCACGGACAGCTACGGTATGGCTATAGGTTCTCTCGTCACCCATGACACCCACACTGCGAATGTTTGGCAACGCCGTAAAGTACTGCCATATATCCCGATGAAGTCCTGCTTTTCGAATCTCATCCCTTAAAATCGCATCGGATTCCCTAACGATATGAAGCTTGTCCTCCGTAATTTCTCCAAGTACACGAATGGCTAGTCCTGGTCCTGGGAAAGGCTGTCTCCATACAATTTCTTCAGGGATACCTAGTTCTTCTCCTACTTTTCTTACCTCGTCCTTAAACAACTGTCTTAATGGCTCTATCAATGAGAATTCCATATCTTCTGGAAGTCCGCCTACGTTGTGATGGCTTTTAATGACTGCCGCTGTGTCGGTGCCGCTCTCAATCACATCAGGATATACCGTTCCCTGTACAAGATAGTCCATTTTCCCTAATCGATTAGATTCTTCCTCAAATACTCGAATAAATTCTTCACCGATAATCTTTCGCTTAGTTTCTGGATCGGAAACACCCTTCAGTCTACCCAAGAATCGATCTGCCACATTAACACGGATCAAATTGATTTGGTATTGATTCTTAAAGGTCTCTTCCACTTGATCCCCTTCATTCTTTCTTA
>CALECF010000220.1 GCA_937948705.1 uncultured Anaerosolibacter sp.
TACATGATGTCTATCAAGAGAGTTGCTACTGCAATGAAATTAAGAGGCTGGTACTAAAAAATATAGCCCTAAAAACAATAAACTGCGAGGGATCGCAGTTTATTGTTTTTATAAATAAAGACTTCATAAAATCCTTTCTACCACAGACTAAAAAAGATTAATCTATAGATTATTCAATAATTCAGTTTTATCTTTACCGTTAATGGTAAAAATATATTGTAATAGTGGTAACCAATTTTTAATGTTATAATATATTTGAACTTTAAGGGGGCAATTAACGAAATGACAAAAATTTATATTATCAGACATGGAGAGACTATATGGAATGCGGAAACCAGAGCTCAAGGAGCCAAAAATATTCAACTAAATGAAAAGGGTCTATTACAGGCTCAGTACTTAGGAAAAAGAATGAAAAATTATCCTATCGATGCCATCTATAGCAGCGATTTGGATCGAGCTTTATCAACTGCACAAGCTGTTGCAAAGGAATTTCAATATGAAGTCAATATTGTTCCAGCCCTACGTGAAATGTCCTTTGGAGATTGGGAAGGTTTAACCAATCAGGAAATCCAAGAGAAGCACGCCACACATTATACGATTTGGAGAAGCACGCCCCATGAGGCTCAGATCCCTGGTGCTGAAAGACTACTTGATGTACAGCGTAGAGGATTGGCGGCACTTCATCAGATTGCAGAAGAGAATCCTAATAAAAATTTAGTCCTGGTTTCTCATGGAACTGCTATCAAAGCGATATTACTAGGTTTGCTAGATATGGATTTATCCTATTTCTATAGGATTCGGCAAGATAATGCATGTATCAACGTGGTTGAATTCAGGGAGTATGGACCTGTCATTGTAACCATGAATGATACTGCACATTTAGAAAATACGTTATAGAGGAAGGGTTTCTTATGGAATCAATCATAGTAGTAGGCGGGGGTGCCGCTGGAATGCTGGCAGCAGGTACAGCTGCAGCCCAGGGAAAACAAGTTATTCTACTCGAAAAAAACGAAAAGTTAGGCAAGAAGCTGTATATCACTGGTAAAGGCCGATGCAATATCACAAATACTGGAGATATCGAAGATCTTTTGCAAAATATAACAAAAAATAGAAATTTCTTATATAGTTCCTTTTATAGCTTCACAAATGACGATATTCTTCATTTGCTACACCAGTATGGCGTACCTACAAAGGTTGAACGTGGAAATCGCGTATTTCCTAGTTCTGATAAGTCAAGTGATGTTATAAAAGCTTTAATGACCTATATGGTTTCTCATCACGTGGATATTAGACTACAATCTGAGGTAAAGGATATTCTCTATGAGAATAACACTGTCAAGGGTGTTCGGTTAGCAAATAATCAAACGCTTCTTTGTAGTAAGCTAATCATCGCTACCGGTGGTCTCTCTTATCCAGTTACAGGATCTACTGGAGATGGTTATACATTTGCAGAAAAAGCAGGGCACCATGTAGTTCCGCTTAAACCTGCATTGGTTCCTTTAGAAGTAGAAGAAAGATGGATTAAAGATTTGCAAGGACTTTCATTGAAAAATGTTTCCCTACAAAGCTTTTATAAAGATAGGGAGATCCATAGGGAATTTGGAGAAATGATTTTCACACATTTCGGTATATCTGGGCCTATCGTATTGTCAACAAGTAACTATATATCAAAGTATCTCGATAAGGAGAAGGTAAAGGCGTTTATTAACTTAAAGCCAGCATTAGATGAAGATACATTAGATAAGAGAATACAGCGAGATTTTGATAAATATAGTAGAAAACAATTAAAAAATGCTTTAGATGACTTACTTCCAGCTAAACTTATTCCCATTATTATTCAACTCTCAGGTATTCCGGAAGATAAATTTGTGAATCAAATTAATAAAGAAGAACGCAGGACCCTTTTGAAGTTTATAACTGGGATACCACTAACCCTTACGGGTACAAGACCTATTCAGGAAGCGATCATATCCTCAGGGGGAATCGATGTAAAAGAAATCAATCCCTCTACCATGGAATCAAAAAAAGTATCCGGATTATATTTTGCTGGTGAAGTTTTAGATGTAGAAGGACTAACCGGTGGTTATAATCTTCAAATTGCGTTTTCAACAGGATATCTAGCTGGAATTAGCGTATAATAACTACAATAGATGCTGGTTTTTTCTATTGGGAGGGAGAGTCATGTCAAAGTTGGTTATAAAGACTGTATATATTATTGAACGAATCTTCTTTTCTTTGGCAATCGCTTGTTTGCTGTCTTTATTTGTACTACAAGCACTCCATTTAAAAGCTGACCTAGATTCTCCCGTAAATAGCTTCAGCCAGTTCTTTAAGCATGACATTATTAATTTGAGATTTAATAAAAATTAGATTTTTATATATTGTCAAGGATGATGTTTAATATTATGATAGTTTTGTAAGTCTTTTATCTTTTGAAATAGCCTATGAATTTGGAGGAAGTACTATGGGTAATATTAGCATTGCTATAGATGGCCCTGCTGGTGCAGGTAAGAGTACAATTGCAAAAATAATAGCAAAGGTTAGAAAGCTTACATATATTGATACGGGCTCCATGTACCGCGCTGTTACATTGAAGTTTATTCAAGATTTTGTAGACCTGTCAGATGTAAAAAAGGTTGAAGCGGTTCTAGCGGATACAAAGATAGAA
>CALECF010000221.1 GCA_937948705.1 uncultured Anaerosolibacter sp.
GTCTGGCCTGTGTTGGAATTATTCAAAACCGTAGACATCCCTGGGGCATTCATTGAGAATATTGAAGCCTTTATCATGAGCATATGGATATTATCGGTTTTCATGACCCTGGCAGTGGTATACTATGCCTCTGCCCTATGCTTTAGCAAGGTTATTGAAGCGAAGGAACACAATTACTTAGTGCTTCCCCTGCTTCCGGTCATTTATTTTATCGCATTGCTACCCAACAATATTGCCCAGATCAGCGATTTTATGGATATATATTCCAATTATATGGGCACTTTTTATGTGGCCGTTGTACCCATAGTGCTGCTAGGGATCAGCATGTTCAAAAAACAGAAGGGAGGGAAGAAAAGTGCGTAGGTGGAAAGCTATAGGACTACTTTTTCTTTCCTGCTTACTCTTGACGGGCTGCTGGGACAAGGTAGAAATCAACGATCGGGCCTTTGTAATGGGCATGGGCATTGATAAATTTGACCCTGAAGATGTGAAGCAGAAAAAAGATAGTGATGCCGAGGTGAAAGTACCGGAGGAAACGCCCAGAAATCGTTATGCGATCATGTACAGCTTTCCCAATGTAGGATTGATTGCGGGAAAAGGAGAAGGGGACCCTCGATTTCTGTTTGCAGGTACGGGTTGGAATATTTTGGATATTAACAATCAGCTTTCGACTAGGATAAACCAGGTTTTATTTTTTGGACACATGAAAGCCATTATTCTTGGAGAAGAGCTGATGAAGGACGAAAGGTTGATGCGGGAGGTACTAGATTTCATCGAGCGAAATCCATATATGGGGAGACGGCTGCATTTGATGGGCACCCCTGGAAAAGCGACGAATATCATGGAAAGTGAACCCCCGCAGCGGCCTCAGGTTGGTCTATTCATAAGGGATCTCATGCGAAACCAGGAAAGAAGCTCCAGGATTCCTGATGCAGACCTGGGCTATGTGTTGCGGAGCCTCCATGAAAGCAAGACCGCTGTGCTGCCCAGAATCCATGCCTCGAAAGACCAGCTCAAAATCGCAGGCGCTGCCATACTAAAGGACTATCAACTGATCGGTTGGCTGGGAGAACACGAGAATCGTGCCCTGATGTTTATGTTGAATAAGATAGGCATAGCAGATATGACCGCGGAAATAAACGGAATGAACGTAGCGGTCCATATATACAGCGCGCATACCGACAGAAAGGTAGAAGTTCGAGACGGAGAGATTTATTTGGTGTTAGACATCCAACTAGAAGCAGAGATTGCCCAACATCTCATAGATGTCAAAGGGCAAACCTATGACGCGGAATATCTACAAAAGATAGAGGAAATACTGAAGGAAAAAATAGAACAGGAGGTTAGGGGCGTATTTCTAGAAATTCAGAAGCGACATGGTGCAGATTTGGTGCAGATCAATGAGATGCTAAGGAAGGATGAGCCGGATCTGTGGAAGGAAATCGAAAAAAAATGGGAAGAGGTATATCCTGAGGTCAAACTGGATGTAGATGTCGAGGCGGAGGTGCGTAGAATTGGCACCGTAAGATAAGGTCTTCCACAAAGTTCCAAGGAAAAATTTATAGAAATCAGTTTAAAATTTCCCCTCCTTGCTAATACTGAGAGTAGAATAAAAGATTAGCAATGGGGGGATTTTTATGGAAAGAATGTACAAGGTTGTGGACGTGCATAGGGCACGGAAGAGATGTATGTTGGGACTTATTTTTATATTTTTAACGACTTCGGCTTTTTATGGCTTTACCAAAGATGTTTATCAAAATCAAAAAAGCTACAAAGATAGTTTGATTCGTTTCCATGTCTTGGCCAATAGCGATTCCCCAGAGGATCAAGCATTGAAGCTGAAGGTACGGGATCAGATCATTGCAGCCATGAATCCGAAATTTGAACAGTCTGATAGCTTGGACGAAACAAGGAATATCATCCAGGAAAATATTGAAGAGATTGAAGCCATCGCTACAGCAGAAATTCAACGGAGTGGCAGTGACTATGGGGTGAAGGCAAGCTTGAGTGATGTGGTGTTCCCAACGAAAAACTATGGTAGTATCACATTACCAGCGGGTACCTACGAGGCATTACGGGTAGAGATCGGAAAAGCGGAAGGCTCTAACTGGTGGTGTGTGCTTTTCCCACCCCTATGCTTTATTGATATAGAAAAGGGTTTGACCAATGAAAAAACCAAGCAAGAAATGATGAACGTATTGACAGAAGAGGAATTTAAGATGATTCAAACAGCCTCCAGTGAGGACAAGGTACCTATAAAGCTAAAATTCAAGGTAGTAGAAATTATACAAACTGCTAAGCTAAATATTGGCAAGGTTGTAGGGATGCGGTAGGGTGTTAGTAGTTAGAGGGTAGAAGTTGTAGGGTTGGACGACCCTGTCCAACCGTTTTAGAGGTTTCTCGTAGGGAACGGCCCCTGTGCCGTTCCGAATGCCTAATATAAAATAAATATACACAAAAAAGAGAAGAATTCATTTCTTCTCTTTTTGTGTGTCAAAAATAACCATTGGTCGAAACGGGAATAATTGATAAACATACTACAAAAAATAAAATTGAAATAAATTCTCCATTTGACAAAATAAGTGGGGTTAGAGGTTGAGATGGTTTTATTTCTAACCTCTAACCTGAGAAAGAAAGGAGGAACAGTATGAGGAAGTTTACATTGATTGCATGCTTTATATTCATTTTCATCTTTACCGTGGGCACCCTTGCTTTAGACAGTTATTTTGCTGTGGGATCTGCCCAAGAAACCCTGTATTGGGGATCCAGTGGAGAACAGGTAAGGAAGCTTCAGACTACCCTGAAGAACTGGGGATTTTATAATGGTCCTGTGGATGGGGTCTATGGTGGAGGTACAGCTACGGCTGTAAAAGCATTTCAGAAGAAACATGGCTTGTCGGCTGATGGTGTGGTCGGACCAGCTACTTTAGAAAAGCTAGGTTTTCCAGTAAAAAAGCAGGCAGCACAAGCAGCCTATAAACCTAGTAAAGGAAGTTCTAGCAGGGATGATGAGGTGACCTTATTGGGTAAGGCCATCACAGGAGAAGCCAGAGGAGAACCCTATATTGGCCAGGTTGCCGTGGGGGCAGTGGTATTAAACCGAACGAGACATCCATCCTTCCCCAATACAATCGCTGGTGTGATCTATCAACCTGGAGCGTTTACAGCTGTCAGTGATGGACAAATCAACTTGCCTCCTGATCCGAGCTGTTTAAAAGCTGCACGGGATGCATTGAATGGCTGGGACCCTACAGCGGGAACTTTATATTATTGGAATCCTGCCACGGCCACAAGTAAGTGGATTTGGTCAAGAACTGTGGAGAAAAAAATTGGTAAGCATTGGTTTGGCAACTAGAAAAAAGGTGGTGAAGATATGAGACGCACCCTTCCGGTGGTGTTATCCTTAGTTCTCGTGCTAACGGGAATATTTGGGTATACCCAATATCAAGAAAAAAGAGAATATCGTAGGTTTTTGAATAATCAGTTTCATCGTATGTATTATGATTTAACTGGTAGTGTGGAATCCATCACCTCGGATATTTCCAAGTTGATGGTATCGAATCAAACCAAAAAAAATGTTGTGTTGTACTCGAAAATTTGGCAAAATGCGTACAATGCCCAGGAAAAGCTATCCCAGCTGCCCATCCGTCATGCAGAAATCTCTAAAACGGAGAAATTCTTAAGCCAGGTGGGAGACTATACCTTTGCATTGGCCCAAAGAAGCCTAGAGGGACATCAGTTGACATCGGCAGAAATTGACAACCTAGAAAAGCTTCACAACTATGCCCTGGATCTTACGGGCGACCTTCACGATGTTCAGAAGGATGTATTGACTGGACTGGTGATGCCTGGACAATTGAAGAAACAAGGCAGCCCAAAGTTGAACAAGCAAGCGGAAGAGAAAAATCCTGTTCAAATAAAATTTCAAAAATTTGAAGAACGGATGGTGGAGTATCCTGAGCTAATTTATGATGGACCTTTCTCTGAGCATGTGATTAAGGGAATGAGACCGAGGCTGCAAGGAGACAAGATCACAGAAGCTGAGGCAAGAAAGAAAGTAGAGGGCTTCCTCAAGGATAAAAAAATTAGTAAGGTAGAAAAAATAACCGATGGTAGAGGTAGAATCGATACCTATAGTTTTGAGACGATACCTGAAAACCAAAAGGAAGGCAAAGGAAACCCTATATACATAGATATCAGTCAGAGAAAAGGCTATATCGTGTGGGTTTTAAACAACCGAGATGTTGACAAGAAAAACATTTCCCAGAAGCAAGCCATTCAACATGCAGCGAAATTTTTAGAGGAACATGGCTTTCAAAATATGGTAACTACGTACACCATGAGAACCTATGGGGGTTCATTGCTTATCAATTATGCTTATAAGCAGGATGATGTATTGATTTACCCTGACCTGATTAAGGTGAAGGTGGCCCTGGATAATGGGGAAATTGTGGGCTTTGATTCTACCCATTTCCTCACATCAAATTATAAACGGGATATTCCAACACCGAAGCTAACGCCCCAGCAGGCTAGAGAAAAGGTCTGTGTCCGTGCGGAAGCTGTAGCAGAGCCTCGACTGGCCTATATACCTACCGATGCCCACGGTGAACTTTTCTGCTATGAGTTTAAGGCTAACTATAAAGGAGATACCTTCTTCATTTATATCAATGCCGATACCGGCGAAGAGGAAAAGATTTTGAAGTATGTAGAGAATAAAAATGGGACATTAACGATGTAAGAAAAGGGTGATACTATGGAAAAAGAACAACGAGGAAAAATTCCAGAACAGATTAAACATGAGGTTGCAAAAGAACTTGGCGTCTACGAAGCCGTGATGCGGGATGGTGGCTGGGGCAGCGTGAGTTCTAGGGATTGTGGGAATATTGTAAAGAAAACATTAGAGAAAGTGGGACGAGCTAGGAGTTAGAAGTTGAAGGTTGTAGGTTTAAAGTTGTAGGGTCGGACGACCCTGTCCGACCGTGATAGAGATACAAACTATTGTAGGGAGCGGCCCCTGTGGCGCTCCGGGGAAAAGGGAGAGAAATTCTCCCTATTTCTATTTACGCTGAAAACATGAAAACCAATACATATGGCAAGCAATCCGTGCACCGGTTCCTAAAAAACATTTGTATAATATTTAGCAGAGGTATAGAATATTAATGATATGAAGAATAAAATGGGGTGTAATATCCCTGAGAAGGGGGTTGCCATGATGTCG
>CALECF010000222.1 GCA_937948705.1 uncultured Anaerosolibacter sp.
TCCAAAGCTAATGGCTTTAGCACCCAATGCAAGGGTATTCTGTTCTAAGAATGGTAAGGATGCCATGGAGCATCACTATTTTGGAGATTATCGCTATGAGGTTGTAAAAACCGGTGATGTGATTTCTCTAGGGCAGCGAAGCGTCAAATTTATCGAAGCACCTATGCTTCACTGGCCAGACAGTATGTTTTCCTACATAGAAGAAGATGCATTGCTCCTGCCTAATGACGCATTTGGTCAACATTATGCATCTTCTAAGCTCTTTGATGATGAAAATGACATGTGTATGATAATGGATGAGGCAAAAAAATATTATGCAAACATCCTGATGCCCTTTAGCCCATTGGCGGTAAAAAAGATTGAAGAAATCATAAAAATGGATTTGAAGATTGATATGATTGCCCCGAGCCACGGCATTATATGGAGAAGCCATCCAGAAAAAATCATCGAAGCCTATATGAAATGGGGAAAAGGGGAAAGTCATAAAAAGGCCATCATCGTATATGAGACCATGTGGAATAGTACGGAGCAAATGGCAAGAACAATCCTCCAGGGACTTGTTAGTGAGGGGGTGGATGCACGACTGTATAGGGTATCTATATCTGATATCAATGATATTATTAAGGAAGTATTGGACGCGAAGGCTCTACTCGTAGCATCTTCTACCATTAACAATACGATGATTGCGAATATGGCATATTTTCTGGAAGAATTAATGGGACTAAAACCTCGAAATAAAATTGGCGCTGTATTTGGATCTTACGGGTGGGGCAAGGGTGCGGTTGCCAATATCGAAAAGAAACTGCAAGAAACGGGTATTGAGTTGGTAAAAGAGGGATTGCAGATCAGATATGTTCCAACAGAAGAAGATTTGAAATCCTGTTATGCCTTCGGTAAAGACATTGGGAAAATGATATAGTGAAGAAGGAGGAACTTGGTGAAAGTTTCCTCCTTCTTTTTTTTATAATTGTAGTAGACGAGAATAATTGATTTCCCAACAACAGAAAATAACATGAGAGGAGGGAAATCTATGAAAAAGGCAACTAAAATTTTATGCTTTACATTGATGATAACTTTCTTAATCAGCATCCTATTTATGGACTCCATTTATGCCAGAACCATTTCTTGGGGTTCTAGGGGGAACGATGTACGAGAAGTGCAGCAGAGATTGAGAAATTGGGGGTATTTAAAAGGTGGCGTTGATGGTGTCTATGGTGCGCAAACCTACCGAGCTATTGTTGCTTTTCAGAGGAAAAATGGTCTAAAGGCAGACGGCGTCGTAGGTGCCCAGACAAGACGTGCATTAGGGATAACTACGCCTGCGCCAGCAGCTGCAAAAGGTACAGCGGCTGGTAAATTCAATGAAACCGTAAGAATCGCACAGCAAAAGCTTAAACAATGGAGCTACTATAAAGGTGCGGTGGATGGACTTTATGGGCCACGTACTGGACAAGCCATTAGGGATTTTCAAAGAAAGAATGGTCTGAAGGCAGACGGTGTAATAGGACCACAAACTAGAAAAGCCCTAGGAATGCCTACCGGAACGAAGACTGCGTATACACCTACCAGCAGAGGGGTCACAAGAAATGATGATGTTCGACTGATCGCTATGGCAATCAATGGTGAAGCACGAGGAGAACCCTACACAGGACAAGTGGCAGTAGGTGCGGTTATTTTGAACCGTGTGCGACATCCTTCCTTCCCTAATACGATCGCTGGGGTTATTTATGAACCACTAGCTTTTACGGCAGTGGCAGATAAACAAATATATCTGGAGCCAAATGAATCTTCTTTTAAAGCGGCAAGAGATGCATTAAACGGATGGGATCCCACTGGTGGCGCCATATACTACTGGAATCCTGCCACAGCTACTAGCAAGTGGATTTGGACCAGAGAACCCAGTGTGAAAATTGGTAAGCACTGGTTTGCACATCGATAGGGGGCGGAAAAAATGAAAAATGGATTTATTATATTGTTGGCAGTAGCTTTGGTGGGTGTAGGGATTTGGGGATACAATCAATATGAACAAAACGAACAGCACATGACCTATTTAGAAAACCAATTTCATCGAATGTTTTATGATATGGCTGCCGATGTACAAAACATACAGGTTAACTTAGCAAAAACCATGGTTACGGGGACACCAAAGCAGAATGTGCTGCTTTTTACAGAAACCATGAGGCTCTCCTATGACGCTCAGGAAAAGTTGAGTCAGCTACCGATTGAGCATGCCCATGTGAGTAAAACGAGAAAGTTCTTAAGTCAAGTAGGAGATATGAGCCTAGCCCTAGCACGAAAAAATCTTGAGGGAAATCCGCTTAACACAGAAGAAATGGGAACAATCCAAGAACTACATAACTATGCAAATCTCCTTTCTCAAGGACTTATTGAGCTGCAAGGCAATATCGCCGATGATGGCATAAGAATTGGAGAATTACAGCGTAAAGCGACGAAAAAGCTAGATAAGATCAATGAGAACATGATCACAACTAGATTTGTTGACATGGAAGAACGGATGAAGGAATATCCAGAGCTTATTTATGATGGACCATTTTCAGAACATAAGTCAAAGAAAAAACCAAGACTCCAAGGAAACGAAATAAGGCCTGAAGCTATAAAAGATATCGCAGAGAAATTTGCAGGAAATGGAGTTCAATATGAAGCGACGATTTTAGGAGATATGAACAACAGCACAATACCAGCTTATGTGGTGGATCTCCGGCCCATAAATAATGAAAATGAAAGTAATCTTTCCATGTCTATCAGTAAGGTAGGGGGAAAGGTCTTATGGATGCTGGATACCCGAAATGTAGAGAAAGCAAGATTGTCAGAAAAACAAGGAGTACAAATTGCTCAGGAATTCTTGGAAAAAAGAGGATTCTCCAATATGATTCCAACCTATTCAATAAAAACAGATGGGCAGATGGTAATTAACTTTGCATACCAGCAGGATGATACCATTGTTTATCCTGATTTGATGAAGGTAAAGGTAGGGTTAGACAGAGGGAATGTTATAGGATATGAAGCGGAAGCCTTCTGGTTTAACCACCATGAAAGAAGCATTGAGACACCTAGGATTAGTCTAGAGGAAGCAAGAGAAAAGATTAGTGTTCAAGCAGAGGCTGAAGAACCGAGACTTGCGATTGTTCCTACAGAGGGAAGTAGTGAGGTATTGTGCTATGAATTTAAAGTAGACTATCTTGAGGATACCTTCTTGGTATATATCAATGCGCAAACAGGAGAGGAACAAAAGATTTTACAGGTTATCATCAAAGATGAAGGTGTACTGATGATGTAAAAGAAGGCTGATCGTTAGATCAGCTCTCTTTATGTCAAATAAAAAATATAGTAGACTATGGTTTGCATAGCTGTAAGGAATGGCTTATAATTAAATTCTGAATAGAATAAATGGGGGATTTTTTATGTTGGAAAATAAAAGAATGGCAAATATGCTGATTATCCTTATTTTTGGATTAATGCTACTTCAAGGATTTATGGACAATATGCGGGGTGTTCTTATACCAAGTATCCGTGAATCTTTTCAGATTGACTATACAAGCTTGGCATGGATGATGTTGATCTCCACACTAGGTTATATTGGAGCTACTTTTACCGGGGGAATCTTGATAGAACATATTGGACAGCAAAAGGTGATTTTTATCGGTTTGATCGGACTTGTAGCAGGTGCTTTTGGAATTTCTTCAGCGTGGAACTTTTTTGCACTCATCTTTTTTATGTTTATCCTAGGATACGGTATCGGATTTATCAACATAGGAGCTAGTACAATTACACCGATTTTGTTTGTACGAAATCAGGCGATCATGATGAATCTATTACATTTCTTTTATGGCATTGGAGCAACCATTGGACCTCGATATGCGGGTGTTCTACTGGCATCAAACTATTTATGGAGAGATGTATATCGCTACAGTATTCTTGTGGTTGGCGCCTTGGGAATCTATTTTCTGATTTGTAAATTTCCTAAGGTGGAAAGAAGCGAAAAAAGACATAAAATTGCCTTTCGGCAAATTGCATCGGATAAGAAGATTATCCTGTTTTCTTTGCTGTTAGGGTTTTATGTTGCTGGGGAGATTGGGATAGCCAACTGGTTTGTTAATTACTTACAGCAGGGGAGGGGTATGACGCCCTTACAAAGTGCTTCTTATTTGTCACTCTTTTTCATGATTTTTACCTTTGGCCGATTTATTGGAGGATTTATTGCAGAAAAACTGGGATATATGCGTAGCATCATTCTGTACGTAGCCATGGCAATTTTTTGTCTAGGGTTAGGTATCTTTGGAGGCCCGATGTTTGTCATTATGATTTCAGTGAGTGGTTTTTTCTTCTCTATTGTATATCCTACGGTGATGGCACTATTAATTAAAACCTTTAATAGAGGCATAAATTCTATTTTAGGATTTGTAATGGCTGTTTCTAGTATTATTAATATGCTGGCAAACTGGATGGTAGGAAAAACCAATGATTTATTTGGGGTATCTGTCGGATTTTATCTGGTACTTTTTTATATGGTCATCGTGTTCCTGTTACTGTTGTTGCTAAACAAAAACATGGAAACCTTGTCAGATAACAAAGAAAACATGTTGTTGGACGATGAAACATTATAAAGAAGTAGGGGTTTTTTAGGCAGGATTTTTGTAAGTCCATGGAGAAATGTCTCCTAGAAGTATATTATAATCATGGGAGGGGAA
>CALECF010000223.1 GCA_937948705.1 uncultured Anaerosolibacter sp.
CAAAGGTTTTATTATGCTTTGGGAGTTTTGTCCTTGTGGATTATCGTATATAATGGATATAGAGAAACCCATTAGACAGGCTGGTGATGAGATGCGTTCTATACAAGTAAAAATGCTGCAGGCGCCCATGGTGTTAAAAGACCAGGAACAGGTGATCTTTCCCTTTCGAAAAGCAGAGGCCCTATTCTACTATTTGATTGTCAACGGGCAGACGTCAAGAGACGAATTGGTGGATTTACTGTGGGGTGAGGTGGAGGAAGAGACGGCAAAGAAGAATCTACGCCATGCCATGTACAAAATACGTAAGGCCTTTGACATGGATATTATCATATCTCCTCAAAAATCCTTGGTAATGATTAATCCTGAGGTTGAAATTTCAACGGATATAGAGGGATTCATGACGGATGGGGAAAAGGGCGTTGGGGCCTATGGGGGTGAATTTCTTCAAGGTTTTTTAGTGAAGGATGGAGAAAAGTTTGAAGAGTGGATGTTTCGAAGTCGAGAGTATTATCGAGATCTGTATATATCAAAGCTATATGAACGGATGTATCACCACCAGCAAAAGGGAGAACTAAGACGGGTAGAGTACTATGGAAAGCTCTTGGTGGAGATGGACCCCTTTGATGAGGGTGCTTATCGTATTCTTATGGACACCTATGGCAGAGACGGTGCTTATCATAAGGCCATAGATCTTTATAAGAGGCTGGAAGAGACGCTAAAACAGGAATTAGGTATTACCCCTGACCATGGGACTAGGGCGGTTTATGAGGATATTTTGGAGAAGAGAAATAAGGAAAAAACTCCAGGTGAAAAGCCAGGAGATAAAGTGTTTTTCTATGGACGGCATGGTGAATTGGAGCTGCTGGAAAAGCATTATGGTGATTTCATTCAGGGCCAAAGAGCACCCTCGGTGCTCATTATCGGGGAAGCAGGCATTGGAAAAACAAAACTAAAGGAGAGATTTTTGGAGGGAATTCATCATGATGAGGCTTATATTCTCCAAGCCAATTGCTATCAAGCTGAGGAGGGTTATCCCTTAAAACCTTGGCATCAAATTTTCTCAGATTTAGGAGAGATCGTGAGGAAGGAAAAGATCGCGGTTCCCCAGCTGTGGAAAAATATTGTCCTTCGACTATTCCCAGGGTTTGACCCAGAGGCTACAGGATTGACGGATAATCCTGTGGAAGGAATCGATCGGGTGAAGTATCATACGGCAGAGGAAGCCATCTTGGGCATATTGAAGAAAATTGCCTTGAAGAAAAAAATTCTATTTGTTTTTGAGGATACCCAGTGGATGGATGGAACCAGCATAGGACTTTTAAGCTTTATATTGCGGCACCAAGGACAAAATAGGATGATGTTTGTGGGTACCTGTAGGAATGGCCATGATAAGAGGATGGAGCAATTCATTATCCATATGGTAAAAGACCAACTATTAGATAAGGTTAGTCTGACACGATTTACGAAGGAAGAGGTGGCGGATTTCATAGAGAAAGCTCTTCCGGGACGCCAGCTTGAAAATGAAATCAAAGATCGAATCTATAAGGAAACAGAAGGCAATGCATTCTTTTTGATGGAGTTATTGAACACGGTAAAGGAAAAGGGAACTGTGGGAGAGATATCTGGTACAGGCCAAGATATTCTAAAAAGTAGGATCGTGGATATCTCTGAGGAAGGGATGAAACTCTTAAACATCACTTCCCTATTCTTTGATCGGGTTACCTTGGATATGCTGCAAACCATCAGTGGTAAAGATGAATTGGAAATTTTAGATAGTGTAGAAGAGCTTCAGAGGAGATATATTTTGAAAGAGGTTGAACAGAACGAGGAGATCAGTTTTGAATTTACCCATCACAAGCTACGGGAATTTATCTATGGTCTCCAATCTCCCGGAAGAAGAAAAATTCTCCACCACCGTATTGGACAAATATTGGAACAAAATCTTCAAAATGATTATAGAGATAAGTTTGTTTATTCTAGGCTGATTTATCATTTTTCCAATGGAGGAAAAAAGCTGGCAGCATTAAAATACCGCATTAAGAATCTAGATGATTATTCAGATTTTAGCCATGAGCTTTTTCCTATTCTCTACGATGAGGATATGGAGGATGAAAAAGTCATGTATCTCAATCAAGAAGAATCGATAAAATATCTGAACGATTTGGAGCTGCAGTTAAAAGAAGTACAGAAGACAGAAAAAGATCAATATGAGCTGGCAAAATTAGAGATTGCTTTTTATCATACCAAGGGAAGATATTGCATCCAAGAGGGAGAATATGAACAAGGCATAGATGCCATCCGAAGAATGATTGAAGGGGCAGAGCGGACAGAAGACCATGGCTATATGCTTAAGGGGTATCGGCAAATGGTGTACTATGGGATTCAGATTCACCAGACTACACTGATGCAGGGGTATTTGACCAAGGGGATTGATTTAGCCCGCAAGATACAGCATCAAAAGGAGATGGGAATTCTTTTAAGGCTGCAAGGCTTGCAAAGATTAATGGTGGGAGCGTATGATGAGGCAGAAGAAATTTTAAAAGAGTCTATTTATATTTTTGAGATGTTGAGCCAGCGGGAAGATCGATATGCACTGAACATCGCTGCTGCCTATAATTATATGGGAGAGATCCGTCGACATAATATGAAATTTGCCAGCGCCCTTTATTATTATGACAAGGCAATGGATATTTGTAATGAGAAGAAGGTATTTCGTGGGATCACTCTCTTTAATACCAATGCAGGGCAAGCGGCCTTTGATATGGGTGACTATGATCGGGCCAAGAATTATTTTTCCAAGGCGATTGAGACTTACAAGCAGGTGGATACTTTCTTGGGAAGATCTACGGCTGAGGGCTATATGGCGTTGCTGCTGATTCGAGAAGGGAAGTACCAGGAGGCATTGGATTCATTAAGGAGTGCCGATGAATATGGAAGAAAGCTGCAGAGTCCCTATGAGCAGGGGCTAATCTGCAGGGTGAAAGCAGAAATAAGGGGACAAATGATATCGAATGACCGTATTCGAAAGGCATTTGAAAAGGACTTAAAGGGTACGGTGGAGACATATTGCGATGAAGGAATCAATCTTCTCAAGGAGACTAAAAACTGTTATGAAATAGAGATTCTGAAAGTGCTGCGCAGAGGTAGGAGCTAGGGTAATACCAAGGGGGGCGGGGCGTGGATGGTTAAAATTCAGGGGAAATTATTTGGTACGCCTGTCATATTGAAAAATCAAGAGCAGATGATGTTTCCATTTAGAAAAGCGGAGGCATTGTTTTATTATCTCTTGGTAAAGAAGCAGGCTACCAGAGAAAATCTTGTTCATCTCCTTTGGGCAGATGTGGACGAGGATGTAGCAAAAAAGAATCTGAGGAATGCCGTCTATATGGTTAAAAAGGTTTTTGGTGAGGAGGTGCTGATTTCACCTCAGCGACCCCTGGTGATGTTAAATCCTGCCATGACATTTGAAACGGATATAGGTGTATTCATGGGAGAATCAGATGATCAGGGGATTAAAACCTATACAGGTGCTTTCTTAGAAGGGATTCTGATCAAGGATGCAGAAAACTTTGAGGGTTGGATGTTCGAACTACGGGAACAACTGAAGGACATGTATATTGGAAAGCTCTACAGGGAGATTCAACGATGTCAGCGAGACAAAAATCTGATTTCTGTGGAGGCATATTGTAAAGCCCTCATCAAGGAAGACGAATTTGATGAAAGGGCCTATCGAATGCTCATGCATGTGTACCGGAACATTGGTAAATATGAAAAGTGTATAGAGGTGTATGATCGTCTTACCGGTCTATTGAATAGAGAATTGGCAGTGGCACCGGATTTAAAAACCGTTGAATTATATGGAGAAATTTTGAGGGAAAGGGCCCAAGGCCAGGCGTTGGAGAAATGTTATGAAGACGACTTCTTCTATGGTCGACGAAATGAATTGAATTGGCTTCAGGGGCATTACTATCATTTCATAAAGGAGAAAAAGGGGAAGTGTATTCTGCTTTTAGGAGATGCAGGCATTGGAAAGACCAAACTTTTGGAGCGCTTCCTAAAGAGTATAGATGGACAGAAGTTATTTGTTTTAAGCACCCAGTGCTATCAAGCGGAAGAAAACTATTTGCTTAAGCCATGGTATGAGGTTTTTATTCAAGTGTCCAAATGGCTTGAAAGGGAAAATATCGAGATGCCTCTTTTTCTTAGAAAAGCGGTGGCTTTTGTATTCCCGGGTTTCGCAGGGCATGTGGATTTGGATGAAGTAACAGCTGTGGAAAAAATTGACTTTCTAAAATATCAGGTGGCGGAAAAGGCAATCGTAGAGATCTTTAAGCTGATTTCTCAACGGGGAGAGGTCATGTTGGTTTTTGAGGATCTTCATTGGATTGATGACATGAGTCTTTCTTTGCTCAAAAACATTATGATTGCAAATCAAGGCAAGTCATTGACGGCCATCGGAACAAGTCGTAAGGGATATGACGATAAACTTGAGAAGTTTTTCATTGAGATGTCCATGAAAAGTATGCTGGGCAAAGTAGAGATACAGCCTTTTTCTAGGAAAGAAAGCTGTGAATTTGCCCGTCAATATATGCCGGAGTATACCTTCACCCAGGACATTGAAGAACTTCTCTATAGGGAAACGGAGGGAAATACCTTCTTTCTGATTGAATATCTAAATGGCCTGCGAGAAAATGGGGATATGAAGGGTTTTTCCCCTAAGATGCAGGATATATTAAGAAGCAGATTCCTCAATGTATCCCAGGAAGGACAGAAAGTGTTGTCCATTGCCTCCATGTTTTTCGATAAGGTATCCTTTGAGCTCTTGAAAGATATTTGCGACAAAGAGGAATTGGAGCTGTTAGACCTCATGGATGAGCTTCAAAATAAATACTTATTGAAAGAGATAAAGGATGGGGATCATATTGAATTTGTCTTTAGCCATCAAAAACTCCGGGAGTTCATCTATGAGCAATTGTCCTACTCGAAGCGTAGGGTACTCCATCATCGGATTGCCATGGTTTTAGAGCGACAGCTGAAAAATGATAAAAGGGATCTGCTACTCTATTCAAAACTGATCTACCATTTTGAGGGGGCAGGAGACAAGCGTACCACCGTAAAATATACCATTAAGAACATATATGAATATCTTCATGTGCACCATGAAATATTTCCTGTTCTCCAGGGTGAGGAAGAATTGGAAAAAAGTTATATACACTTGAGCGAAGAACAAGCCGCCCGGGATATGGAAAAGATTGCTCTTCTTATAGCAGAAATCAGGATCCATGAAGGAGAAGATCAAGAGTTAACAGAATATGAAATCATCTATCTTCATATGATGGGAAGGAATTTGATTCGTCGAGGAAACTACGATCAGGGATTGATGATTATTGGACAAATGATCGAAAAGGCTATTGACATTGGAAGTGTCTGCTTTGCCCTAGAAGGCTATCGACAAATTATTTATTATTGCATCAATACATATAAAACATCTACCATGTCAGAGAACATCGAAAAAGCCCTTGTGATTGCCCGAAAATATGAATTGGTTGAGGAAATAGGCATTTTATTTAGATTAAAGGGGCTTCTGAATATCATGGAGGGGAAGTTTTGTGAAGGGGAATCCTTCTTGAAGGATGCTTTAGATATTTTCAAAAACCTAGGGAATGAAAAGCGGTACGTTCTAAATATTGCCGCCATCTATAATTATCTAGGGGAAGGCAAACGACACAAAAGGGCATTTCAAGATGCCATTCATTATTATGAAAAGGCAATTGCTATTTGTGAGGAAAGGAAACTCTTAAGGGGTGGTGCCATCTTCCATACCAATGCAGGTCAAGCTGCTTTGGATATGGGCGATGACCAAAGGGCCAAACACTATTTTGAAAATGCCCTGTCTATTTTTGAGAAGCTTGACTCTTTGTGGGGACGATCTACGGCTCGAGGATATTCGGCGCTCCTGTACATGAAAGAGGGAAAATATCAAGATGCCTTGGCTACCCTAAGAAAAGCAGAGGTAGATGCGGAAACGTTAAAAAGTCCTTATGAGCAGGGTTTAATTCTGCGGGTGAAGGCTGAAATTCGCAAGCAAATGGACTTGGATCAGGAGGCCATGGAAATCTTTCAAAATTATCTTTCTCAGACAGTAGGAGAGTATGCCCATGCGGGAATATCCCTTCTACAGAGTATAGGAGGCTGTTATGAAATGGATTTTCTAGAAGATTTAATGAGAAAAACCATATAAGTACAGGATATAGGGTACTAGGGGTTTCTATCCTGGCATTCTATATCCTGTACTTATATCCCCTGGGTAAAGAGAAATTTCTCTTTACAATAGTATACTGACGTAAATCACTGGTTAAATAGGTGGAATTAGACTTTTTATTGACGTTTGGTTGTTAATATATAGTCAGAACCATGAGTTTTTAGAAAATTCAAACTCATCATTGCTATCATTTGATAATCCTTATCCACAGTCCTTGAATTTTTTAGAGGACCAAGGTTCGAAAACTGAAATAGGGGGGTTAAACAATTGAAAGAGAAGATTGGAAATGCTAAGCTTCGAATGTCCATTTTCATGCCCATGTCCATTATATTTATACTGGCCATTGTGACGGGCATCATGGCACCTGAGGCCTTCTTCAAAGCTGAGAATAGCATTGCTGAATTTGCTTTCGTAAATTTCGGATGGCTATTTCAAATCTCAGGGAACATATTTCTATTTATGTGTCTGTATTTGATGTTTTCTAAGTACGGGAATATCAAACTGGGTGGGAAGGATGCTAAACCAGAACTGAGCTATTGGAGTTGGTTTGCTATTTCCTTATGTGCCGGAATTGGTACAGGTGTTTTATTTTGGGGTGTTGTTGAACCATTGACCCATATGTATGCGCCACCAGAAATTTTAGGCCTTGCACCAGGCAGCGAAGCGGCTGCTATGTTCTCCATGACCCAGACATTGATTCACTGGACATATATCCCATATGCCATGTATGCCATTGCAGGGGTAGGTATTGCCTTTGCCGTATATAATGCAAAGCTGCCATTCCAAGTTAGTTCTACGTTGTATCCTATCTTTGGCAAAAAAATTCAAGGTGCAGTTGGAGCCGTTGTTGACAATGTATGCCTTTTCGCCATTGCAGGTGGTGTCGCAGCCATTTTAGGGGTAGGAACCATGCAAATTGGAAGTGGATTAAACATTTTAACAGGGATCCAAACAGGAAAAGTATTATGGACGGCTATTGTAGCATTGATTGTAGCTACATACATTATTTCAAGTTATACAGGGTTACATAAGGGAATTCGTTGGCTATCAGATAATAATGCAAAGCTTTTCTTAGTTATGATGACGTTTATTTTTATCTTCGGACCTACACGATTTATCCTGAATTTTGGAACCCAATCTACAGGTCATTTTATACAGAATTTTTTTGAAAGAACTCACTTTTTAAGCCCAATCGATGGTTCTCCTTGGCCAAGATGGTGGCCTATTTACTATTGGGCCATTTGGCTGGCATATGCTCCCCTTTCTGGAATGTTTTTTGCGAGAATATCCAAGGGACGTACCATTAAGGAGTTTATGATGGTGAACCTGGTTCTTCCTGCAACCTTCGGATTGATTTGGTTTTCAGTTTTCGGTGGATCTGCCATCCATTTACAAATGAATGGTGCTCAGATTTTTGAAGCCATGCAAGCCAGTGGCAATGAAGTCGCCATATTTACTTTCCTAAAGAGCTTTCCTGCATCAGGACTCACCAGCTGGATTTACATCGTGGCGATCTTCGTATCCATTGTAACCCTGGCTGATTCTATGACTTCCACCATATCGTCCTTGTCCACTTCTGCATACAATAACGCTGAGCAAGAAGCCCCTGGCAAGGTAAAGATTTTCTGGGGTGTGGTGATGTCCTCTTTGGCAATTATTAACCTGTTGAGTGCAGGGGGGAAAATCAGTGGAATCGATGCTACAAAACAGATTTCCACGGTTGCCGGTTTCCCGATTCTATTCTTCATGGTACTGATGGCCTTTACGAGTATGTACATGATCATGAATCAAGAGAAATTTGATGTGGTGAATTATCCAGAAACAGCTAAGGTAGAGATTGATGAGTTGGCGGAGAGTGCCAGTGAATAATATGATATAAGAAAGGCGCACCCTGTGCGCCTTTCTTATGCCTCAAATGAAAATAATAAACCCTTGCTGAATCGTGAATAAGGCAAAACCTCAAGGATGTATACATAGAAATGACTTATAGATAAAAGATTATATAGAAGGTATAAATTTTTCCATATAGAATAAGTTAATGATGGAGGTGGAAATTATGAAATATGAAATCAGAGGTGGTAATTTACCTGTGGTGTTGATGGAACTGCAACGTGGAGAAAGCATTTTTACAGAGTCCGGCGGTATGGGATGGATGACGGATGATTTCAACATGGAGACCAATATGGAGGGCGGTTTGTTTGGTGGTATTGCCAGAAAACTAGCTGGAGAGTCTCTCTTTATGGCAACGTATACATGTACGTCAACGAGCGGTACCATTGCTTTTCCTTCATCATTTCCTGGTAAAATCGTACCTATGGCTTTAGTTGGGGGACAAAGCGTAATCTGTCAAAAAAAATCTTTTCTGTGTGGAGAGCGTTCCGTTAATTTAGAAATATTTTTTAGAAAGAAGCTAGGATCTGGTTTATTTGGTGGAGAGGGCTTTATACTACAGAAGATTACAGGACCGGGCCTAGCCTTTATGGAATTTGATGGCGACGTTGTAGAGTACACCCTAGGAAGCGGAGAAGTAATGAAGGTAGATACTGGCCATGTAGCCATGTTTGAACCGACTGTTAGTTTTGATATTGAGATGTTGAAGGGCTTTAAGAATATCGTATTTGGTGGTGAAGGTTTGTTCTTGGCAAAGTTGAAGGGGCCAGGAAAAGTGTGGCTGCAAACGATGCCCATACAAAATCTTGCGCGAAATATCATTCCTTTTATGCCGCCTTCAGGAAAAGATTGATGGGTATAAGAAGATCAGTGTGAAAGCTGGTCTTTCTTTTTTATGAAAAGCGATGTGAAGGTACAATGGATATTGTATAATATTTCTAGAATAGTGCGGCACACGGGCGATTCGTGAATCGCCCCTACGAAACGCTGTGTTTCTTGGTAGGGGTGATTCACGAATCACCCGTGGACCCCAAAAACCAACCCCCAAATGTCATCCCTTAAGCAGATACCCACGGGTGGATACATAGATCCACACCCTACGATTACAGCGAAGGGGACGCTAAAGTTGATCTATGGTCAACACGATGCTTTCATAGAGCCTAACGAAAAACAAAAAAGGGGAATAAGTTTTGAAAAGGAAAATAAGCTTATTAAGGGCCATTCAGGAATTTAAAATATATATATTTGTTGGCGTAGCGGCAGTCTTTCTACTTCTGTGTCTCTTCATGGTATGGATGAACATTACCTTGGTTGAAAAAAAGATAGATTATATCGATCAGTCGCTGATGGAGGGGATCCATAGATTCTATACTCCCATGCTGACAGAACTTGCTTTGGGAATCACTTATTTAGGCTCAGTAAAATTCTATGTGATGCTCTGTGCCTTCTTATTTTGGTTTTTAATAAAGAAAAAAAATTACATTGAAACAATGGCCTTAGCCACAACCTTGCTGGGGGGATATGGGTTTAATGAACTATTAAAAGCAATCATCCAGAGGGAACGGCCCAGTCTTTATGAAATGGTTGAACGGGGATTTAGCTTTCCCAGCGGTCACGCCATGGTATCTTTATGTTTTTATGGTATGGCCGCTTATCTAGTGACTAGGAAGGCAAAGGTAAGCAGGTGGAGATGGGGAGTATGGATTTTCGCAGGTTTATTGATTGCTGCCATCGGTCTTACCCGAATATATCTAGGAGTCCATTGGTTTAGTGACATTTTGGCAGGCTTTATTGGGGGGACTATCTGGCTTACATGTTGCATTATGGGCACAGAAGTAGCCTATAGGGCTTATAAAAGCAGAGATTGAAAGAAAAAGGAAGAAAAAAAAAGTTATACCGCGCATATGGAATAAAACCTGATGTATTTGCCTAAAATATCAAATGTTATTAGAATATGGAAGAAATGGAGATTTGCATATATGCGTTGGATGGTATAAATTATAAATGTAGTTAGCACTCACTTCGAGTGAGTGCTAACAAAAACATAAATAATAAAATAATATAAAAATCATTCTAAGGAGGGTTTCTAATGAACATTAAACCATTAGGAGACAGAGTTGTCATTAAAAAGCTTGAAGCAGAAGAAAAGACGAAAAGTGGTATCGTGCTTCCAAGTCAAGCGAAAGAGCAACCACAAATGGCTGAAGTTGTGGCTGTAGGTCCAGGCGGCATGGTAGAAGGCAAAGAAATCAAGATGGAAGTAAAGGTTGGAGATCGAGTGATTTTCTCCAAGTATGCAGGAACAGAAATCAAGTATGATGATGTTGAGTACACAATTCTAAAACAAAATGATGTTTTAGCAGTGATTGAGTAATTTTAACAAAAATATTGAATACATAATAGGGAGGTTTTTACATGGCAAAAGAAATTAAGTTCAGTGAAGATGCACGTCGTAAATTAGAGACGGGTGTAAATAAATTAGCGGATACAGTAAAGGTTACATTAGGACCTAAGGGAAGAAATGTAATTCTTGATAAGAAATTTGGCTCACCAATGATTACAAATGATGGGGTAACCATTGCACGAGAGATTGAATTAGAAGATGCTTATGAGAATATGGGTGCACAATTAGTAAAGGAAGTTGCAACAAAGACAAATGATGTGGCTGGAGATGGTACCACAACAGCTACTTTATTGGCCCAAGCAATTATCAGAGAAGGCTTAAAGAATGTGGCTGCTGGTGCAAACCCAATGATTTTAAAGAAGGGTATCCAAAAAGCAGTAGATGTTGCAGTAGACGAAATTAAGAAGAATTCTAAGAATGTTGAAACCAAGGAAGCTATCGCCCAGGTAGCATCTATTTCAGCTGGGGATGAAGAAATCGGAAGCTTAATTGCTGATGCCATGGAAAAGGTAGGAAAAGATGGTGTGATCACGGTAGAAGAATCTAAATCTATGGGTACTTCCTTAGACGTGGTAGAAGGTATGCAGTTTGATAGAGGTTATGTATCTGCGTACATGGTAACAGATACTGAAAAAATGGAAGCGGTATTAGAAAATCCATTTATCTTAATCACAGATAAAAAGGTTGCCAACATTCAAGAATTACTTCCAGTATTAGAGCAAATCGTTCAGCAAGGAAGAAAGCTTTTAATCATTGCTGAAGATATTGAATGGGAAGCGCTAACAACATTGGTGATCAATAAGTTAAGAGGTACATTTGAGTGTGTTGCAGTAAAAGCTCCTGGCTTTGGAGATAGAAGAAAAGCAATGCTTCAAGATATCGCTATATTAACTGGTGGTACAGTAATCTCCGAGGAATTAGGATTAGAATTAAAAACAGCTACGATCGACATGCTAGGTCGTGCAAATAGAGTAAAAGTTGACAAAGAAAATACAACAATCATTGATGGTGCTGGAAGCGAAAAAGAGATCAAAGATCGTATCCACCAAATCAAGTCACAAATAGAAGAAACAACTTCTGATTTTGATAGAGAAAAACTACAAGAAAGACTTGCAAAGCTTTCAGGTGGTGTTGCGGTAATCCAGGTTGGTGCTGCTACAGAAACTGAACTAAAAGAAAGAAAGCTTAGAATCGAAGACGCATTAAATGCGACAAGAGCCGCTGTTGAAGAAGGAATCGTTGTGGGTGGTGGTACAGCATTAGTAAATGCTATTCCTGCAGTAGAAGCCTTAATCGCTGATCTAGCTGGTGACGAAAAGACTGGTGCCATGATCATCAGAAGAGCACTGGAAGAGCCAGTAAGACAAATCGCTGCAAATGCAGGTCTAGAAGGTTCTGTAATCGTAGAAAAAGTAAGAAACAGTGCAGCAGGCGTAGGCTTTGATGCATTAAATGAAAAATACGTAGATATGATCGAAGCAGGTATTGTGGACCCAACAAAGGTAACACGTTCTGCACTTCAAAATGCAGCATCTGTATCTGCAATGCTGTTAACAACGGAAGCAGCAGTAGTGGATATTAAAGAAGAAAATGCAGGCGGAATGCCAGGTGGTATGCCAGGCGGAATGCCAGGAATGATGTAGTTAACCCCTACACCTGTTGATTTCAATGGCTTAGAGGTTGATAACCAGTAAGATGATAACATAAGAAGCTTCTCATTAGTTTACTGAACTTTTGAGAAGCTTCTTATTTGTTCTGTAGACTGGGCATAGCTACCCAATTTAGAGATTTAAGTAGGAAATTGCAATAAAATGTCGAATATTTTAAGTTTATCAATGCCGAATAATCTTATTCATAAAGAAAGAGAGGCTAAAGTTACTTGAAAAATTCTACTAAGCAATTTCTATCAGTTGTACCAATTATTTTTGTACTCATTCTGACGGCATTACTCTTTAATAGGATTAGGGAATTTAGCCCTACCACATTGCCAATATTTAAATATATACCATCGATACTTTTTGTAGTAGCAATGATCATCAGTTATTATTTCAATAGAAGTCAGATTTTTTTCATATCAATGATACTGATCATGAGTCAATTCGTTCTTGATTCTTCCTATGGAATGATCTCTAGTATAGGTATTGAAGCGAAAGCGATTGAAAATATGGTGCTTTCTTTGGTTCCACTAAATATCTTGTTATTTTCATTACTGAAGGAAAGAGGCATCCTATCGTTTTATGGTAAACTACGAATTGTATTCATTTTCGTGGAAGTCATATTTGTTATTCATACCATTGCATTAAAAAATTATGAGTCAATAAAGTTTTTTAATACAAATTTGATTGGGGAGAATGGCTCTAATCAAGGAATGCTGCCACAACTGGCAATGCTTGTAATAGCGGTAGTATTTATTAGCTGTATAACCAAATATCTATTTAAAAAATCAATGGTTGATATATTCTATGCAGCGGTTGTTATTGAAATATTCGTTGCTTTTATTCTTAGGTCAAGAGAATATGCGGTATCAATATTTTACTCTGGGGCATTACTGCTATTAATTATATTAGTTATTCAGTCTTCCTATTCAATGGCATATATTGATGAATTGACTGGTTTGCCGGGAAGACGCGCATTAAAAGAACACCTGTCCAAGTTGAGCAGACAATATGTGATTGCTATGCTAGATATAGACTTCTTTAAAAAGTTTAATGATACATATGGACATGATATTGGAGATGACGTACTTAAACTTGTTGCAGCTTGTTTGACACAGGTTGGAGGCGGCGGTAAGCCGTTTCGTTATGGTGGGGAGGAATTTGCAATCATTTTCCAGCATAATGATATGAAAGAAGCTATGGGTTATTTAGAAGAGTTGAGGGAGTTAGTTTCAAAAACAAGTTATACCTATCATGGAAAGAAAAAAACAAAAAGTGATGGGAAGAGAACGAGAGGGAAGCAACTCAACGTCACCATTAGTATCGGTGTAGGGGAATATAGTGAGCACGATCGAACTCCAGAAGATGTAATGAAAGCTGCCGATAAGGCATTGTATCGAGCGAAGAAGAAAGGAAGAAATTGTGTAAGTAAATAGAATGAACCCAGACTCTCTAAGAAATAGGGAGTGTAAATAATTGTTTAGGTCTAGAGATTGTATGATGAAATGTCTAGTCATATCTGTAGGACAGTGTGAATCGCCCCTACGAAGCCCTGTGTTTCTTGGTAGTGGTGATTCACGAATCATCCGTGGATTCCAGAACCAACCCCAAAATGTCATCCCTTAAGGGAATATTCACGGGTGGACACATAGGTCCACGCCCTACGATGATGACCCATTCTTTATTTAATAGGTTATATGAATTTAAAATGGACATTTTACTAGGTTTGATCAACAAACTTTCTCAAATTCCTAACAAAACGCCTAAAGGTTAACGCTAGGAATGATGTAATCAAAAATCCTCTCTGTTTTTAATAGAGAGGATTTTTATTTTAATAGATTTCAACTTTATTGGCATGGTAGGTTTCTAGATTCTTAATGACCAACTCTTTGGTACTATCATCTAGTTTATGAAGTACCAGAACAACTTCTTTTTTATTCTTCAACCAACTTCCCTTTGTGATGATAGTATTCAACAAAAACCCTATCAACGCCCCTGAAGCACCCCCGTAAAAGGTAATGAAAACACCTGCGATTAAAGACAAGGTTGTGAGACGAAGCATGTCAGTATTTAGATATACTGCTGCAAAGGCAGATAGGGCACCGATAAGGAAGCCAGTAAATACTCCGAGCCATACATCATCTATTCCAGATGGGGCTACTTCTCTGGAACGTTTAATGAGAACACTGGAAATTTCTCTTTCTGTGTTCTTGTTTACATCCTTGGGAATTACAGATATGTGGCCTTTAATATTAGGATTTACTCTCAAAGTTTTCATGCAACGGTTTAAATCCGGCATGTTTTTGAAGGTAGCAATAATATTATACACAATATCAACTCCTTTCACCTATTAAATTGTAAAGCAGCATACAGTACAAATTTTCATATATATCTTATACCCAATCATAGTGCAAAATATTTAGAATGTTATGTATTTATTTTATTATATATAAAATGCCATAGAAAAGCAACGGAATTAAAGGTTAGAAGGTAGATGGTTTAGGATAGACATTGTAAGTGGGCAAATGGCGAAAGATCCAAAAAATAACGGAAGATTTCTGATTTTTAGACATTAGCAAATTCATTTTGTACATCATATTATTATGGGAAGAATGGTGGAAGATATAGCATACAAAAAATGAATAGTAGTCTTTAAGATAACGGGAAAAGATAATATTAATCATTTTTCTAATAATTGCTTAAAAAGACGATTGTACAAAAATACCAGTAATCTAGATTCATAAGGATGGGATGAAAGGAAAAAATAAATGTAAGGAGGCATACTATGTTCCAAAATGACCAAAGAAGTGATGAGTGGGAAGCAGTGGAAGAAGCCATGAAGCAGTATTGGACAAAACATAATACAGACTCAAGCATCAGCTGGGACAACGTCAAAGATGAGATACGTTTTGGATGGTTGATGGCAAGGGAACTGAATCAAACCAGAGAAAGCATTCATTAAATAAATTCAAAAGGAGGTAAAAATGATGAATAACTTTATGAACAAAATTCTTAACGGACTTCATATGAATGACACAACAAAGAATACAACGAAGGATAGACACAAGCCCACTGCAAACCATAACGCAGCTGGCATCATTCAAGATATGCCTGAGAACGTATTGTTTGGTGAGGATTCTGGAGCTATTCCACCCGATGAGTTTAAAAATCAACTAGAAGATGACATTTATCGATAGGGCATACTTTGATCTATGAAAACCTATCCCCATTGTTTTATCTGAGCACCCCCTTAGGGGTGTTTTGTTTTTTATGCAATATGTGAATAATGAGAAAACAATTTGTTTATTTTTTATCCAAAATATGGTATTCTATTGAAAGTTTATATACTAATAAAAAAGAAATAAGGTGAGAATAGGTATGTTTTTTCTAGAAGATATAATCTTACCCCCTGGAGAGAAAATTAGAAGGATTCGAGGGTTCCTAGGGGCAAAGCAGGAGGACGTTACAGGAAATAAAATCACAAGAAATCTAATTAGCTATGTGGAAAATGGAAAGACTCGATTGGTACGGGATACGGCACAAATTGTCGTGGAAAATCTATTGCGAATTTCAGAGGAACAAAGAAACCCTATTTATCTCACTGTAGACTACATCATGGAGAGCGAGCAAGAGCAAGCAAATCGCATATTGAAAAACCTCAGCCAGCAAATGGAGGATCATCTTACTAGGAATAAAAGTGAGTTTTTAAAAACTTTTTATAAGGCAGAGGAAATCATAGGGGATTGGAATATTCCAGATAGGAAAGCCTGGATCTATGAGATGGTAGGGGATTTTTATTTCGAGAAAAGGGACTATAATGAAAGTTATATATATTCTATAAAATCTTTAGAGAGCTATATTCAAACGAATTGTCACATGAAAGTTGCGGAGGCTTACTGTAAGCTGGGCAGAACCGCAGTGATGTTGAAAAAGTATCAGGAAGCCATCCATTTGAATAGGCATTGTATGGTTATTCTACAAAACCATCGGATTCAGGATGCGACCCTGACAAAAAAGATATTCTTCAACAACGCCTTAGCTTATTGGAATATGCGGTTGTATGATCTCTGCTTGGAAATGCTGGAAAAGCTTACGGGGGGATATGAGGACCTTACGGAAAAGCAATTATTCGATATCTATATTATCAAGGGAAACTGTTATCAATATATGGGGGAGCTTACTCTGGGCAGGGAATTTTACGAGAATGCGTTAGCATTTGCGGAAAAAGTCGGCGATGAAGAGTTGGAAGCCATGGCATATTTGAAGCTAGGGAATATCTTTGAAAAACGAGGAGCTTTTAAAAAGGCCTTTGAATGTGACTATGAGAGTTTAAAGAGGTATGAGAAAATAGGAAGCATCGATCTAAAAGCCAGCCTCCTTCAAGTCGCTAAAAGAAATATAAGGGCCCATAATTATTGCAAAGCAAAAGAACTATTATTACACGGTGTAGCGGAAGCCAAGAAGGGACATGATCATCCGCTGTTGGTGGAGATCTACGAACAACTGCTGCTTGTACATACATATCTTCATCAAGATGAAGCATTGGATAGGTTGATTCATGAGATTGATGAGAATGAGGAGATTCAAAGTGAAGGCAAATTGTCACGAATTTATTTTGTTGCAAGTCACTACTTTATGGACAAGAGCTTAGAAAAAAGCAAGAGACTATTAGAATTGGGTATACAGAAACAAACCATGTAAGCTTTTCAAGAAATAAGGCCCAAACGATCTTCAGAAATGGAGGTCGTTTTTTTATACGATAAAAATAGGGGTCAAGGGGAAATAGACTCTCGACTTTTTATTGACGGTAAAGGGGTATGATGAAGGGGAGATAATGAAACCTATTTTTGGAGGACGGCGAGATGATATTAGAATTAGTGGTGAATCATGTTCCATGTATCATAGATGTGGATCCTAGATGGAGATTGATAGATGTCCTTAGAGATAAGCTTGGCTTAACGGGGACAAAAGAAGGCTGCGGTGAAGGGGAATGTGGAGCTTGTACGGTGATTATGGATGGATTGGCTGTAAACGCCTGTGTTGTATTTGCCCATCAAGCCAGGGGGACTGAAATTATTACGGTGGAAGCCCTAGCCCATGATCAACAATTAGACCGATTGCAGGAAAGCTTTATAAAGAATGGGGCAGTCCAATGCGGATATTGCACACCGGGCATGCTGATGTCCTGCAAGGCACTGATAATGAAAAACCCTGAGCCTACGGAGGCGGAAGTTCGACGGGCTATTGAGGGTAACCTGTGTAGGTGCACGGGCTATACCAGCATTGTTCAGGCTGTGAAGGATGCTCAGGCAGTCCGATGATTGTATAGAGCTAGGAGGCGATTTGTTTTGAGTAATATGATGATGAAGACCCCTGGGAACCTTGAGGAATTGCGACAGTGCTTGAGGAAAGCCGATGATGAAACCTTTCTTTTGAGTGGGGGAACAGATTTGATGATCCGTATAAGAAAGAATAAAGTTTATGATGGCACTCTAATAGATTTAAAAGGGATTGATGAATTAAATGGGATTCTTATCCAAGGAGATCAAATCCATATAGGGGCCAATACAACCTTCACAGAAATGATGGAGAATGACCTTTTGCATATCCATGGCCGATGTCTAGTGGAGGCAGCCGCCAATGTAGGGTCCACCCAGATACGAAACGCAGCAACCATTGGAGGAAATGTTGCCAATGCTTTTCCAGGTGCGGATTCTATCCCTGCGCTCATGGCCCTAGATGCACGAATTCAGGTGATGAATGGGAATGGAGAAGTATATATAAGACC
>CALECF010000224.1 GCA_937948705.1 uncultured Anaerosolibacter sp.
TATATGGGAATAAAAAAATGGATAGCAAAGAAAACAAATAGAAGTATATTTAGCAGGAAAGATAATAGCATTTATAAGTTTCTAGATAAGGAAGGGTTCTATGTAATACTATTTCTATGTATTTGCATTGTAGCTACTTCAGCTGTTTGGGTAGCCAAAAGCAACGTTGATCGTTTGGCTTTGGATGATTTAAACAAGTCCCCGCTACAAGAGGAAAAAGACATATCTAGTCCACCCTTGAATCAGATAACGGCAGAAAACAATGAACCACCAGTCATCACAGTGGAAGAGGAAGGCAGTGAAGGGGATACGGCGCCAGCCATGGCGACGGGAGGCAATAAGACTGAGAAACCCTCTGTACCTAAGCCCGTGACGGTAAAAAGTTCAGAGGTTAAGCCTAAAGCTGAGAGCAGCTCAAAGCCTGTGGAAAGTAGTAAGGTTAGTGTCATGAAGATGCCTGTCATAGGTAAGATAGGAATGAATTATGCTGCAGATACCTTGGTATATTCAAAAACGTTGGATCAGTATACTACCCATCATGGATTAGATATTATTGCACCAGAGAATACACCTGTCATAGCAGCATTGTCAGGAGAAATTATCGAGGTGGTTAGTGATTCCAGGTTGGGCATCGTAGTTGCCATTGCCCACGAGGGCGATATGATTACCAGATATGCAAATTTAAGTACTAGTGAAATGGTGAAGGTAGGAGATCGGGTTGAGAAGGGTCAGACCATTGGTGGTGTAGGTAAGTCGTCACTATTCGAAAGCATGGAAGAACCTCATCTGCATTTTGAAGTCCTTGTGGACGGTGTCCCTGTAGATCCAAACAAGTACTTATCCAAAAAGTAAAAGTTAGAGGTTAGAGGTTAGAAGGTAAAAGTCGAAAGTCAGATAAAGGATTTTTGAAAAATCAGCAAATATAAAACAGGGCGTATGCCCTGTTTTGTCGTTAAGTGCTCTTCTATGTACTATGTTAAACGGATATCTCGGCAGGTTTGTGTTGACCTTGTACCGAGGACCGTATACCGTTCCCTATACGCTTCTGTACTTCATTTTGGTAGCTTTTCCGCCCCTGATGTGTCTCTCCGCCTTGTTGTTGTCAAGTATGCCCTTTACTTGATTTGCTACTAGAGGGTTTATTTTAGGAAGTCGTTCAGTAACGTCCTTATGGACTGTACTTTTGCTTACTCCGAAAACTTTCGCTGTTTGTCTTACGGTTGCTTTCTTGTTTATGATATATTCAGCGATCTCTAGTGCTCTTTCTTCTATATAATCTTTCACAGGTTAACCCCCTCCTTGATGATTCCTTTGTTAATTAATATGCACGAGCCATTCTCAGTAGAACTGAAAATCTCAACTTCCAGAATATACTTTAAAAAAGTTGTGAAAAGAAAGAGGAATTATGTAATTTATAGCGAATACAAATACTGGTTATACAAAAACAATAATCAGGGATGTTGATATAAAAAATATAGCGATCGGTGAAAACTGTGGGCTGAATGGAAGGTGATAGCAAATGTTTGGTTTTGGAGCTGAAATAGGAATTGACCTTGGTACGGCTAGCGTACTTGTATACATCAAAGGGAAAGGCATTGTACTTCAGGAACCTTCTGTAGTTGCTATTGATAGAAACACGAATCAATTGCTGGCTGTAGGAGTAGAAGCAAGGAGGATGCTAGGAAGAACGCCTGGAAATATCGTGGCCATCAGACCATTAAAGGATGGCGTGATTTCTGATTATGAAGTAACAGAAAGAATGTTAAGATATTTTATAAGCAAGACCTGTGGAAGAAAAAGGTTTTTTAAGCCGAAGATTATCGTATGCGTTCCCAGCGGCGTAACAGAGGTAGAAAAGAGAGCAGTTATCGATGCAACCACTGAAGCAGGAGGAGGCGTTACCTATTTAATTGAGGAGCCTATTGCTGCAGCCATTGGTGCAGGAATCGATATTTCTAAACCAGACGGAAATATGATCGTAGATATCGGAGGGGGAACAGCAGACATTGCGGTAATCTCTCTAGGCGGTATTGTTGTTAGTGAATCTATTAAGGTGGCTGGAGATAAGTTTGATGAAGCCATTGTCCGATATATGAGAAAGCGCCACAATTTATTGATTGGGGAAAGAACAGCTGAGGATTTAAAGGTGAATATCGGAACAGCCTATCCACGCACTCAAAATGCAAAAATGGATTGCAGAGGAAGGGATCTGGTTTCAGGACTTCCGAAGACGATCAATGTTTCTTCTGAAGAGATGTTGGAGGCACTAGAGGAACCTGTAACAGCCATTGCCGATGCAGTGCATTCTGTCCTAGAAAAAACACCACCAGAGTTAGCTGCCGATATTAGTGATCGGGGCATTGTTATGACTGGCGGAGGTGCATTACTCCATGGTTTAAATCAGTTGATTGAGAAGAGAACGGGAATACCAACGTATATTGCAGAGGATGCAGTTTCCTGTGTGGCAAAGGGTACGGGTATGTCTTTAGAATCTCTTCATATATTAGAAAAGAGCATGACGAGCAGCAAAAATTTCAGCAGACTAAGATAGGTACTATGTATCTTTGTATTCGTAGGGAACGACGCCTCTGTCGTTCCGTCGGGTAGGAATTACATACAGATATTTAAATATCCATAACAAATTATAAACTACCTATTAGATAGGGGAGACTTTCGTCTCCCTTATCGTTGTATTATGGATGTGTGTTGAGGGGTTTAATGTATCTCAATAGGTCTGCCCCTACGGAAGTACAATGTTGTAGGGAACGACGCCTCTGTTGTTTCATAAGGTATATAGATCTGAGAATTAGGAACATAAGTAGTAGGGGCGATTCAAGAATCGCCCGTAGACCACAGATTAAGCATCAGCGAAGGATCTTGTGAAAAAAACAAAATTATAGGACTAGAAGCCTAGATATTCCACAAAAAGTGTATTAAAGATTTTGTCTAGAAATGCCGAAACATATAAGTAGATTATGGATTAACCGTAAAGGGGTTGAAGATTCATGTTAAGAGGGCTCTATACAGCTACTTCTGCCATGACAACAAATAATAA
>CALECF010000225.1 GCA_937948705.1 uncultured Anaerosolibacter sp.
AAAAAGAAATCTGGCAGGTCTTACCCCTAAGCCGCACCATGCTCAGCAATCTTATTTTTAATTACCTTACGTGGGTCCCTTTGCCTGCGACTGGCTTGGACTTGCAACCACAGACCTAAAATATATGCAACATCAATTATAACCTACTTAAGGACATTTATCAATAGGTTAACCGATAACCATATAATGTAAATGAATACCCACTATAAATAGCGGAGAATTCATTCTCCGCTATTGGGGTTGTAGTAAACATCAGACTGTATAAGAACTGCCACCCTATGTGAGCGTAGCGAATGGGTCTTGGTTTACTCTCTTCCGTAGGGGCAGGCCTTGTGTCTGCCCGCTATGCTTTGAAATAAAAGTTCTGCCCTACTTCTTATCCTTACTATCTATAAACACACCCTGCACATCCGCATATTTTCGCGTATAACTAGCAGCTATCTTATTACTCTGTTGCTCCGCCTTCGCCTTCTTCATCTCTTCCTTTACTTGCTCAAAATCCTGACTCAAATGCACATTATTTTGCCGATCTATCTCCTCTATGCGCTTTAAGAGCACCATAATCTTTCCCACATTTTGCTGTAGAAAAGCCACACGAGGATACTCCCTCACATTGAGTTCTTCAAAAGACTGGATATTCAAAGCTTTTTTCAAATAAGCATACTGGTCTAGAAACTGAGTATCTAGACCATTTATTCGATTCATCAGATCTTGCTTCTTTTCAATCCCCACAGAAAGTCCTTCTAGATCTCCTGTCTTAATGCTGTTTCCTTGGGTAACCGTAAGATTAAGAAGTTCTTCTACAGCTAGGAGCTTTTGTCCTGTTATTTCAATTGATTGGTCAATTCGTTCCTTAATATCCATGTTTTTCTCCATTATTTCTGTTTCGCCAGTGCCATAGCTTCCTTCCAGGTGTCTCGCATCTCTGCAATGATGGTTAAGGCTTCTTCTATGTATTTCTTATCCTTTGAAATATTTGCCTGCAACAGTCGATCCGCTATAAACTCATACAGCGACCGGAGGTTTTGTGACATTTCGTATTGCATATTCAAGGTTGCATTGAGTTCTGTAATGATTGCATTGGTTCTAAGGATCAATTCGTGGGTCTTTGGCACGTTTTTTTCATCGATGGCCAACATTGCCTGATTGGCAAATTTTATGGCTCCATTATATAACATCAATGTTAACTCTTCTGGCGCTGCTGTCAACGCAGCATTTTGCTTGTATTGATTATATGCATTATATGGATTACTTAAAGCCATAGTTCTCTCCTCCTAATTTCTATCTTCCGCTACCTAATTGTTGCGCTAACCAGGAGCTTTGTGAGTTCATACTTTGTAGTGCCTTCTCCATAGCAGTGAATTTCTTCCAGTAGGACTCTTCGATTCTTGACATGCGCCGCTCTTCATCTGCAATGGTCTTTTCCATTTTAAAAATATCATCATCTAAAAAACTGATAGACCCTTTTCCCGTTGATGTCCCGGTAACAAAATCAATGAGTATATTGCTTCGCACATTTCGGTAAATATCTGCATTAGATCCTGCTCCAGATTTGTTAATGATCTCTTTCATGCCCACTACCACATCATCAAACAAACGATTGAGCAAACCCGTGCCTTCCCTTGTTTTTTTAGCCAACTCTTGTTTTGATAGGGCGCTGTCATTCGATCCAGGTGTATACTGTGCGAAAAATAGATTTAAAACGCCATCCACATCATCCATGATAGCATTTTTCAATTTCGTCTCGTCTATTTCTAATTTTCCCTTGCTTTTGTAATCTCCAGTTGTAATGCCCACACTGGTTAAGTGGTTATATTTTGCTGAGCTATCATTTCCAATGAATTTGTCATACAATCCATTTCTCATACTTTGGAGTGTTCTATTGATCATCCCATCATTGGCTAATAATCCACTTTGCGCTTTCTCTTCCCATTTTTTTATTTCATCTTCTTTTAAAGTTTCCTTTTGATCACTTGTAAGGGGTAGGTAGCTTCTGTATCTTTTTTCTCCAACTTTTCCATTCATTTTTTCGATTAATTCATTGTATTTGTCTACAAAGGATTTAATTTTGTTATATACACCATCTACATCTGTATCTACTTTGATGGTAAATTCGTCGGCTATATTTGTTGGAAGTTTTTTAAGGTCAATTTGTATCCCGTTGATTGTAAACTGATTGGAACTATACTCAAGATTTTGGGCTCCATTAAAAGAAACCTTAACATTTGTGCCCTTTTGAGCTATGCCCACCTTTAGTAACGGTTCATAGACATATGGATCTCCAACTTCCCCAGTTCCACTAGCGATTTGTGGTAAGTTCATCTTACTATCTGCTCCTGTAAATAGTTCTTGATCGTCTGAAGAAATCATTATTTGAGCAGATTCCCCTGTGTTCTTCGTAGAAAGGAAAAATCGTCCTGTTGTACTATCAAAACTTGCTTGTAATCCTGCAGGAATTTTTTCTCCGTTATGTGTCCCTGTTGCATTATTAATTCTTCGTACTAAATCCCCTATCGTCTCATCTTTATTCACTTCTACATTAACAGCAATGTTTTTCTCTTCTCCATTTATCATTGCTTTGATTTCAAAGGAAACTTGACCATTTACACTCTCTACACCAATGGCTTCTAACTTTGTGGCTGTAGTAGCCTGTTTACCAGCAAGAATTCCATCTACCGTTTTGGTAGTTTGTACGGCACTTTGACTAGCTACGCTGACACCCTCAGCCAATTGCTCCACTTTCATTCTATGGATACCCACAGGCGCTGCTGCCGTAGTTGATGCGGTGAATATCTCTTCATTTGATGAAGAAGCTTTTTTTACCCAAGTAAGGTTATTCATACTATTTGAATACATTGTTCCTGAAGAAGTAGTTTTGGTCAGTTCCAATTCCTTTCTAATATCCAGTATAAGGTTCGCAAAATCCTTATTGACGTTATTATACTGCTCCTGACGCCACAGCATAAGTTGCTTGTTTTGTCCGAACTTATCTGCCTTCATTCTCTGTGCCTTCATTAAATCCCGTACCATGGTCTCTGTATCCATGCCCGATGCAATACCTGATATCCGCATATTGCTCATTCTTCTTCAACTCCTTCTTCCCTATAGTTCTCACACATCTATACGAATCTTCTAGGCCTTACGGTCTACAAACAAACCCGTTCGTTCTAACATGGCCGCTACCATATCCAATATCTTTTCCGGTGGTATTTCTCTTACAACTTCTTTTGTTTCACTATCAATGATTTTCACGAGAATCTGTTTTGTCGCTTCATGAATCGAGAATTTTAAGCTCGTATTCGTCGTTTGAAAATCCTTATTAGCTTTTTCAATCGCATCAATTAACTGCTTTTCTCCAGGAAAAGTCTGAGGATTTGCTTGCACATTTTCTACAGGACTTTTCTCCTCCGGGCTTTTTCTACCTTGTCCTTCTCCTGCAGTAGAATAAGTATGTATGCCCCCTATGGCGGGATTGCTTTCGATCTTCAATCATATACACCCCCTTGTATTATTTTTCTATTCATTGTATCGGCAGTTCATTTGTCAATCTTTATAGAAAAATTAAATACAACTGAATGATATATACGATTGCTTCAGTAGAACGGTTTACAACCCTTCCTAAAAGATTTATAACCAACCCCTATATTTGACTCTTCTTATTTCTAAGATAGTTGAGTACCTCCAGCATTTAGCAACCTTACTTGTTCTATCAAAAGTTGTACTCCTTGGTTTGTTCTGACGAGGTAAGAAGATCTAGGTCTTTCGTAAGCGTTAAATACAGCCCACATATGCAACAAAGTCCTATCTGTGAGATAATCTTCACAAATAGGACTTTTCCTATTTTTTAGGTTTAAGTGTTGTCCAGAATTCTTCCGGTAGGGTTTCTGACCAAGGGAGAAGATAATCCAGGACATCCGGGCTGCTGAACTTTGTGTTTAGAAGTTCTTCAAATAGATACTTCAGATAGTAAAAGGGATTTAGTCCGTTCATTTTAGCTGTCTCTACTATACTGTATATTATGGCGCTATCCTTTGCTCCATGAGGCGATTTACAGAAAAGATAGTTTTTGCGACCGATTACAAAGTGCTTGATCTGTCTTTCTGCTCCATTGTTGGTCAGTTCGCACTAGCCATCCTTTAGAACGTTATTTAGAAGCTCCCAGTTAGACAGGCTATAGTTGATTGCCTGTCCGAGCTTACTTTTCTTCACTACCTTAGGCTGAGTATCTAAAAGCCACGACAAGTAAGCCTCTAGTACAGGCTTTAATTCTATATCTCTAATATCCTTTCGTTTTTTAGGAGATAAATCTTTCCACTTGGATTCAAGATAGAACATTCTCTTAAAATACCCAAGGGCCGCGTAAGCGTGGGTCGATTCAATGACTGCTTCCTTTGGAAGAACCTTTAAAGCATCGGTAAAGTAACGCCTTGCATGGGTAAAACAGCCTACCCTAGTGATATTCTCCACAGGGTTGTAACCAGAGTAATCATCTGTCTATAAAAAATCGCTAAAGCCATCAAGGAAATTCTTCGGGTACTTACCACTCCTTGATGGCTGGTATTCATACAGTACAATCTTTTTCCCAAAGCTCCCGCTTTTGTAAAGCCACATGTAGGATTTACTATCCGTAGGCTTTCCATCCTTTGTGAGAACTTTAAGGGTACTCTCGTCTTATGTTGAGCCATATATTATGTAGAGTTGAGCAGTAATACCGCAGAGACATGATAGTTGCAGCATTACCACTCAACATAATTATTAGATGTTTTTCCGGAGCCAGGCAATCAGGGATTCTTTTTCACGTTCACTGTATTCCTCAATACATTCCGTAATTAGACTGCCTGCTCAATATATTCTCTTTTCAGTTCAGGGTTGCATCTTGCATAGATCTCTGTTGTGGTAACAGATGAATGCCCTAGAAAATCCCTGATATATATTAAGTTTACTCCGTTTTCGAGTAGATGCATTGCTTTTGAATGCCTCAATATATGAGGATGAAGCTTAGACAGATATAATTCTGGCCTTGTCTTACGAACAATATGCCCATATTTATCAAGGACATAGGATACTCCAGATCTTGATAAGGGCTTATCGTATCTATTTACAAACACTGGATGCGTTACGTCGCAGATGCTGGCAGATTTCAGATAAGCTTTTATGATATCTGCAGCATTGGCACTTATGGGTACTACTCTTGCTTTGTTTCCTTTTCCGGTGAGGGTAACTGTATTTGGGCTCCTGAAGGAAATATTACCCACCCTTAAATCAATTAGTTCCTGGACCCTGCAGCCTGATTCATACATTAGTGCAATCATTACAAGATCACGGATACCTTGAGCAGAATGCCTGTCGGGTATTTTGAGAAGATATTCAACCGCATCTACGCTTAGATATTCCACCGATTTTTGTAGGGCCTTTTTGACACGAATTTTTAAGATATTCTGACACAAAGCACTTTCCTCTGGACATTTACGTGCTACATAACCACAAAAAGCTTTTAATGCAGCAAGACGCTGGTTTCTTGAGCTAACACTGCAGCCTCGGGACTGTTCTAACCAGTCCAAAAATCCGATTACATTGTCTGCATTCAGTGTACCCATTTTTAGTTTGCTGATCTTGGAGATACCAGCTTCCTCAAGGTATTTAAAATACAGTATGAATGCATCCCGGTATGACTTTATGGTATTGATTGATAAACCAGATTCATTGCCAAGATATTCTGTAAAGAAGCTGGTTATATAATAAGATAATTCCTTCCTGTGCATAGTCACACCTCCGGAAAAATCTTTTCAGCATCTTCATAACTGAACTGTAGAATGTCAGTGAAGTACTGTTTTGTCAGACGGAGATATTTTTCTGTCGATTCAACACCCTTATGACCGAGATAGGTACTAAGTATGGGAAGTGAACAGTAAGGATCCATTCCTTTGTGAATCATCTGCTCCAAAGCGTGCACACTGAAAGTGTGTCTCAAGTCGTGTACGCGGGGGTACTTTCCATTACTTAACTGGGATATGTCGGCTTTATCCTCTAGCCTTCTAAACTGATTCCGGATGGTTGTCGGGGAGTATCTTTCATTATGAAGCGCAGGGAAAAAGTATGGATTTCTTGCTCTTTCAACTTTTAAATCATACATGGATAAATACTGTCGTAGTGATTTTGATACCGGAACCAGACGGGATACATTATTTTTGCCGTTCATAATGACGAGAATTCCATTATTCAAATCAACGTGTTCACATTTAAGGTCAAGGGCTTCACTTACTCGTAATCCGCATCCATACAGTATACGGATTACGGCAGGATATATATAAGGGGTATTAACAAACTTATTCTTGTTTGGTTCGATTGCATCAGCTTCCCGTAGAATTCTGCTGATTTCATCTTTAGTAAAAATATACGGAATAAAATTTCCAGTAGTTTTTACCAGTTCCTTTGGATAAACATAAGCTTGAATGCCTCTCAAGTTTAAGAAAAGGGCAAACTGTCTGATATGAGATTGTCTTGTATGAAGGCTCCGAGCACTTTCATTGCCCCTTTTCAATGCATATGCATTAACCAGTTCCGGAGATAAAGCCAGTATCGGATCTGATTTTGAATTAGAATATATGAAAGCAAGCATTCTATTTACTTTGGACTGTTCACAGTATGAATACTTAAATCCAAGGGAATGTTTGTAGTTCACATACTCCATAGCAATCTCACGATAAATATCAGTAAAATCGAAGGTATCATACTGTTTCATATGGCACCTCCAAAGCTATTTCTCTGAGATTATCAACGTCGATGTTAAGATATATTCTTGTGGTATTGATGTTTAAATGTCCCAGTACATCCTTGATTACATGCATCGGGGTGTTGTTATGGAGCATGTTGCTTGCCAGGGAATGTCTCATGGCGTGGGGGCCATGCTTACGTTCCGATGTGTCAATACCTGCTTTTCGAAAATATTTAGAAACTATCTGGTGTATGCAGGTATTAGTCAAGGGATTTCCACCATTTTTTATACCTACAAAAATGTATTCAGAGTCGTTTTTAGGACGCCCATTTTTTAGATAGTCAATCAACGCATACTTGATATTTTCCAGCAAAGGCAGTTGATTAAAAACTTTAGTCTTGTACTGAACAAATTCAATTGTATCGCGTTCCCAACGAATATCCGACATTTTCAACCGGACGATATCTCCAGAACGGATACCAAGTTCCGAAGCTAATAGAACCACCATAAAGTCCCTTTTCCCATAAGGTGTGCTCCGGTTTACTGCCGAGATAATCCGTCTGATTTCCTCAATGGAATAAAAGGAAAGTATACGCTCCTGTTTGTTGGTAAATATGATGGGGAATAACTCATTACCTGAAAACAAAGTAAGGCTTTTGTTACTCAGAAAATTAAAAAAGTTCCGTAGAATAAATGTGCGTCCACTGATAGTAGAAGAAGATAAATCCGCAAGTGAAGAAAAATATCCAGTCACATTTTTCTGTAAACAGTGCTGAAAATCCTTCACGTTGTTGTCACCAAGATAATTCATAAAAGATGCGATTGTCAACCTTTTGGATGAAATTGTCAATGGCGACAGGTTTTTGAATTCTTCTAGGTTCAGGTATTCTTCCAAGATATTTGAATATATATCATATCTGAGAAGAATCTTTGTAGTTTTGTTATGCATTTTGATGCACCTCCTTTTTTATGAGGTAAGCGTAAACTCCTATGCACATAGGACCATTCAAAAACCTATGATAAAATCATTTCAAACTAATACATGAGGTGATTTTTTATGGCAAGAAAATCAAATGTTATTTATTGGGAGCAAGTAATAGCAGATCAAAGAAATAGTGGACTAACACAATCCACATGGTGTGAGCAAAACGATGTAAACATCCATAACTTCCGCTACTGGAAAAACAGGCTTAAACATGATGAAAATTCTAATCACCCATCTTCAAAGCCAACATGGACCCTTGTAACAGCAAGCTCAGCTACAACAACAATAAAACCATCAGAGTTTGAATCTGGCCAAATAGATATCCAAGTCGGCAAAGTAAAAATGACACTGCGAAATTCTGTTGCCCCAAATTTACTTTCAGATGTCCTTGAGGTTTTAATGCATTATGTTTAGTAATGGCCAAATTGATCAAGTTTATCTATCGCTTGGCGTAACTGATTTGAGAAAATCAGTTGATGGACTAGCCCTCATAGTCCAGGAACAGTTTAAACTTGATCCCTTTTCAAGAAATCTCTATGTCTTTTGCAATGGTAAAAGGGATAAGATTAAAATTTTAGAATGGGACACCAGTGGGTTTTGGCTCCACAACAAACGTCTTGAAAGGGATAAATTCAGATGGCCCAATGAAATTTGCAGTACACATGTAGCCATAGATGAACGTTCATTCAGATGGCTTCTAGATGGTCTAACAATTAGAGAAATGGCAGCCCATAAACCTGCTCAGGAGCGACAAATCATTTAAAAAAAGTCTTTGAAATACTGAATAATCAGTGCTTTAGGACTTTTTTTGTATTCTAAAAAATGATATAATGAATATATGAAAAACATTGATAAATCAACGCATAACGAAGAAAATACACAAGTTAATAACTTTGATTTTTATCAGCAAAAAGTTGAGCAGTTACAAAATGAAAAGCTAAAGCAGGATTTGGAGGAAAAAGAAGCTAAACTTAAATACTACGAAGAACAATTCAAACTTGCCCAGGCTAAAAAATATGGCTCATCCAGCGACAGTGTTGCAGATGGTCAAATCAGTATCTTCAACGAAGCAGAAAAGGAGTCTGCAAAAGAATGTGTTGAACCTGACATTGAAGAGATCACCTACAAAAGAAAGAAATCTACTACGAAAAGTCGCAAGTCTTATAAAGATCTAGAAGTAGAAGAAGTTTACTATACGCTTCCTGAAGAAGAACAAAATTGCCCTAACTGTGATCACGAGCTTCATGAGATGAAAGTCATTGTAAGAAAAGAGCTCAAAGTTATTCCACCTACAGTAAAGGTGGTTCATCACAAACGTCAGGTTTATGCTTGTAGGCATTGTGACTCTATGGAAAGCGAAGGCGCAGAAGGTTCGATTATTACTGCACCTATTCCAAAACCAGTTCTTCCCGGTTCCATGGTAAGCCCCTCTTTACTTGCGACTATTCTCGATATGAAATATAACAAGATGATGCCACTTTATCGACAAGAGCAATCCTTTGTGGACTTTGGTATTGATATTTCTAGACAAAACATGGCATCATGGGTTGTCAAAGGCTCAGAGCAGTGGCTCAAACCATTGTTTCTTCGCATGCGCGATTACCTCATTAAAGAAGACATTATTCACGCTGATGAAACGGTTTTAAACTGTCTGGATGAAAAAGATAATAAAAACAACTATATGTGGCTTTACGTAACTGGAGAACGCAGCAATTACAGAATTTATCTCTATGATTATCAAAAATCACGTTCACAAAAACACCCGAAGGAGTTTTTAGAGGGCTTTAGTGGTTATCTCCAAACCGATTATTCCGACAAAATAAATATTCCGATGTTTTGTCAGACCCCTGTTGAAACAGCTAAAATTACTGTTTCAACAGGGTATTTCTGTTTTTTCATCGGAATTTTTTACGCCAACCCATACAACTTTTTAATTGTTT
>CALECF010000226.1 GCA_937948705.1 uncultured Anaerosolibacter sp.
GCAGTCAATGACTTCCTTTACTCTGGTCATCGTTCCTTCACACTTTTCACACTTTAAATGAATATCATCTACATAAGGTCTGTGAAGCTCTACACTTTCGTCAACATTCTCCACCGCCTGCTCAATCAATTCTTTTCTTGAGCCTACAGAGGTAATATGACCGCACTCACATCTCCAAATATTCAAAGGTGTACCCCAATATCGACTTCTAGACAATGCCCAGTCATTCACGTTCTCTAACCAGTTTCCGAATCGCTTCTCCCCCACATAATCTGGATACCAGTTCACAGAATTATTGTTTTCAATGAGCTTATCCTTCAACTTGGTCATCTCAATATACCAGCTTGGCTTCGCATAATACAGAAGCGGTGTGGAACAACGCCAACAGTGAGGATAATTATGCTCCACCTTTTCTTTCTTAAATAACTTATCTTCCCCATGGAGCCATTTGATGATGTCTACATCGCAATCCATGACAAATTTCCCTTCCCAAGGGGTCGCTGTATATTTTCCTTCTTCATTTACTGGCTGTAATACTGGCAGGTCGTATTTTCTACCTACTTGATAGTCATCTTCACCAAAAGCTGGCGCAATATGAACGATTCCAGTACCATCACCCGTTGTTACATAGTCTGCAACCGTTACAAAGAAAGCTTTCTTTTCTGGCTTTACAAATGGCATCAACTGCTCATATTCAATATACTCTAAGTCCTTACCCTTCATTTCCTCCAGTACTTCAAATTCCTCACCTAGTACTTTCTTGGACAAAGTCTTTTCAACAATATATACCTTATCATTCATCTTCGCTTTGATATAGGTTTCTTCTGGATGCACCGCCAAGGCCACATTGGAAGCCAATGTCCATGGTGTAGTGGTCCATACTAAGAAATATTCATCGACATCCTTTCGTTTAAAGGCTGCAATCACCGTGTTGGACTTGATCTCCTTATAGCCCTGGGATACTTCGTGGGAGGCAAGACCTGTCCCACATCGTGGGCAATATGGAAGAATCTTATGTCCTTCGTAAATATAACCTTCCTTAAAGAACTTGTCTAAAATCCACCATACCGACTCAATATAGTTATTGTCCAGCGTGATGTAAGGATTATCCAAATCGATGGCATAACCCATCCGTCTTGTCATTTCTCTCCATAACTTCTCATAGGTGAATACAGATTCTCTACATTTTTCATTGAACTTATCGAGGCCATAAGCTTCGATTTCCTGTTTGCTGGATAATTTCAGCTGCTTTTCCACTTCGATTTCTACTGGCAGCCCATGGGTATCCCAACCCGCTTTTCTCTTCACTTGATATCCTGACATGGTTTTATAACGACATACAGAGTCTTTCAGGGTTCTTGAGATGACATGGTGAATACCAGGTCTTCCATTGGCCGTAGGCGGGCCCTCATAAAATACAAAAGAATCCCCATTTCCACGATTCTCAATACTCTTTTCTAGAATGTTATTTTGATCCCAAAGATCAGCAACCATGGCCTCTCGTTTTGCAACGGGTGACTCTGATAGTGGTCTAAACTTTTTCATCGCCATCATTCTCCTCTCACAAAGTTTTTCAAAAATAATAAAGTCCCTAAGTCATCATAACTTAGGGACGAATAAACCGCGGTACCACCCTGATTATAAGGCACATCGCCGCCTTATCTCTCAATGCATTTTAACGCATGCCTACGGGATATCTTACTACCATTTCAGATATCCGGCTCCAAGGTGATTTTCATAAAAAGCTTCATTATAATCTCTCACTGAATGATTATTTCTCTGTAAACTTCATCTTTTTATTACTGTCCTTTTCTTCGCCATTATTCAACTATATTTTATTATCATTCTATACTTACAGGGTTTCACCTGTCAAGGGATATATTGAAAATTCTATCATTCACTAAATAATTATACTATGTTTTCATCTAGAATTCAATGTCTTTTGCCATAATCCACATACCTACGGATAAATAAATTGATGGCACTCTCTTCTATATAAAAGATATTCTTGGAGTGTGGATTGACCTTCCCCTGCAAGCTTCCTTATCATACTTCCTCGTCCCCTTCTGCTCATTCTTCATTGCACATTGGATAATTATGTAATATTCCCTTAAATCATTCAATGTTCCTTCTTTTATTTTTGAATAATTAATGAATAAGGACTAGGAATCTTTTGATTCCTAGTCCTTCCTCGCCCTTTCTAATTCTGCTTTTTCCTTATACATATAATCGATGGTTCCACCCCCTAGGCAATCCTGTCCATCATAAAATACCACTGACTGCCCTGGGGTAATAGCCTTTTGAGGTTCATCAAATATCACAAGATACCGATCATGACCATAGGGTTCCACTCTTACCTTCTGGTCAGGTTGACGATATCTGAATTTTGCCATACAAGAGAAGCTATTTTCTTTGTTCTGATTGCTTACCCAATGGACCTCACTGGCCAGTAGTCCATAAGTATAAAGAGCTGGATGATCCTCACCCTGCACAACATACAAAATATTGTTCTTTAAATCCTTCTCTACCACAAACCAGGGTTGTCCCGATCCTGCTCCACCTATACCAAGGCCTTTTCTCTGTCCAAGGGTATAATACATCAAGCCCTCATGGCTACCCTTTACTTCACCATCTAAGGTTCTCATCTCTCCAGGCTGGGCTGGTAGGTAGTTTGACAAAAAATCTTTAAAGTTTCTTTCACCAATAAAACAAATACCTGTACTATCTTTCTTCTTAGCTGTTTTCAAACCCGCTCTTTCTGCGATTTCCCTGAGCTGTGGCTTTGTCAGATGACCAATGGGAAACATGGCCTTTGACAGCTGTTCCTGCCCTAAGGTGCAAAGAAAGTATGTCTGATCCTTATTGCTGTCTAATCCTCTCAGGAGATGGTACGCCCCATCTTGATAGTCTACTTGGGCATAATGTCCTGTGGCAAGATAGTCTGCCCCTAGCTTGATGGCATACTGCAAAAACTCCTTGAACTTAATTTCCTTGTTGCACATTACATCTGGATTCGGCGTCCGTCCCCGTTTGTACTCTTCAAGAAAATAGGTAAACACCCGATCCCAATATTGTTTTGTAAAATTCACCGTATAATAAGGAATACCTATTTGATCACATACCTGTCGCACATCCTCATAGTCCTCGGTGGCTGTGCAATTTCCAAACTCATCGGTTTCCTCCCAATTCTTCATAAATACTCCGATGACATCATAACCCTGCTCCTTTAGCAATAGTGCAGCCACAGAAGAGTCCACGCCACCGGACATGCCCACCACAACCCTTGTATCTTTGGGTGATTTTCTCATGGGACTCATCATCCTCCCCAATATCTTTCACTTTTTTAAAAATTGCGCTTTCCTGCCTTTAAGTTCCCCTGTATTAAAAAAGCTATACAGAGATTTAAATGGTTATGTCTAAGACTTCTTCCCAAATATCTCTTCTTGAATCCTCTTCCCCGTTGGTGTTGCAGCCAGTCCGCCCAGGGCAGTTTCTCGAAGGGAACAAGGGATAGATTGCCCTACCTTGTACATGGCCTCCACGACTTCATCAAAAGGAATGATACTCTGTATCCCTGCCAAAGCCATATCCGCCGAGATGTAAGCATTTGCAGCACCTATGGCATTTCGTTTCACACAAGGTGCCTCCACAAGACCCGCAATGGGGTCACAGACTAAGCCTAAAATATTCTTAATGGTCATGGCCGCGCCATGCAAAGCTTGCTCTGGTGTTCCACCCATCAATTCTACTAAAGCAGCTGCTGCCATGGCAGCAGCGGACCCTGTTTCAGCTTGGCATCCACCTTCTGCACCAGCCACGGTAGCATTTCTGGTGATAATAAATCCAATGGCAGCTGCAGTGAAAAGTGCCTGGACAATTCGCTCATCTTCTATATTGAAATCTTGACCCGCGCTGATTAAAACCCCTGGTAATATCCCACTGGAACCTGCTGTAGGTGCAGCCACAATCTGTCCCATAGAAGCATTCACTTCCAATACTGCCATGGCACTGGCCACAGCCCTATTCATCTGCTCACCCGCCAAAGTTTTGTTCGTTTCGAAGTAATTACGCAACCTTTTGGCATCGCCTCCCACAAGACCGCTCACAGATTTTATATCCTCCTGTAAGCCTCTTTCAATGGCGTTTTTCATAATTGCTAGATTGCCCCTCATATATTCCATAACTTCTTCTCTATCTCTTCCAGAAATATAGGTTTCTCTTTCAACCATGACTTCCCATATTGGCTTTTCTTCTCTCTGGCACCGTTCTAATAAATCCCTGCCATTCACAAAATCTTTGTTCATAGAATCACCTCTTTCCTATAGTCCTTCCACTAAGTATACATGAAGAATTTCATCTGCGAGATTTCGGATACCCTCTAGAACTTCTTTGGGTACATCGTTATCTATCTCAATAATCATGAATGCGTCCTCGCCCTTTCTTTGTCGAAACACCTTCATAAATGCAATATTAATTTTAAATTCATCCATGATGTGGGTCACATTTGCAACGACCCCTGGCTTGTCCATATGTCGAATAATAATGGTAGGATACTCTCCTGTAAATTCTATGGCCAATCCGTTAATTTCTGTAACAAGGATGTTTCCGCCGCCGATGGAAGCCCCTACAATTTCCGATTGTTGGCCTTCTCCATTGGTGGTAATGATTTTTACTGTGTTGGGATGGGAGACCTCATCCTCCGAAAGAATAAAACGATAGGTCAAACCCTCTTTCAATGCTATTTCCATAGATTTGCTTAACCTTTCATCGTCGGGATCCATACCTAATACACCAGCCACTAAGGCACGATCTGTCCCGTGTCCTCTATAGGTTTGCGCAAAAGAGCCATACAAAATAAACATGACCTCCTGAATTCCTTTACCACCTATTTTTCTAGCAACCTTTCCCAACCGTGCTGCGCCAGCCGTATGGGAGCTTGATGGACCCACCATCCGAGGGCCGATAATATCAAAGGCACTATAGTTTTTTATCTGCATTCCCTTACCCAACTCCTTTCTATATCCTAAACAATATTGTTATGACACCATATGGATACCCATATCTATGCTGCCCATTCTCAGTCCACAAATTTATCGTTGATCACATCTATAGAATCACCTTATGCACCAAAGCCTTATATTTTTTTCATATGACATTCTAAAGATTCAACCAATGCCTCCATTTCTGACAAGCTCTCAAGGATTCTTGATTGTTTATTATTTTCTATTTTATCTTTTTTAACCCCCTCTTTTTCAAAACTAGTCCTTTTCTCTTCTAGCTGAAAACCATTAGCCAATGTCCTTAGACGAATGATTATGTTTTCAAAACCCACAAATATCTTACGTTGTTGAACAAGAATCAATTCCCATTCTCCCTTTTGCCAGATCAAGCGAAGGTTTATATCATAATTCAAATGACAAATGCTGCGGAGCGCCATAACAATTTCCACCAGCCCTTTCATTTCTCCATCCTTGCTCCCTAAATATCTACTTTTTATCCTCTTTTCTTCTTCTATATCCTTTAGAAATCCATATACCCAATCAATGTTCTTAAAAGTCCGAGACATGGCCTTTTGATTTTCCTCTAATAGTAAGGGGTCATTGATTGTCAATGCATCTAGTGTTTCTTCCATATGGGAGATGAGGGATTTCATCAGAAATGCAATCCGTTTATAGGTCATCTTCCGGTAGGAGATAAAGGAAAATAATAGATTAAATAGAATTGCAATGATGATACCTGTTCCCAAAGCCATGAGTCTTAGCTGAATTGTCAATAATATACTAGGTTCTCCCGTTCCTGTCAGTTGAACATATTGCGTCATATAGATAGATGTAAAAATTGCAACGGGAGACACTTCTCTCCAGTTAATTTTTAAGCAAACATAAAGGGTAAAAGCTACTGACAAAGAGATGGTGATGATATGTATACCAAATATACTAATGATTACCGCCGTTGAAAGGGCACCAAGAATCGTGGCGTACATCTGACTCCATCCATGACGAATTCCCGTTAACGTAACAGGTTCAAGGGTCAACATCAATCCAAAAAGTACAGAAATCATATCTTTATTCAAAATATCACTTCTAGAAGCCATGGCATAAGCTGTTGCTACTGCTAAAAATGACTTCAATATATATGTGGTAGAATCTAGTAAATCCGCTTCCTTTTGAAATCGAAATAAATCTATAAACTTCCTCATCATCTTCCTCCAGATCTACCTTATACCCTTATAGGGCAGTGCCTCATTTTACAACCTTTATATAATAACACAAATATTCAATATAGAATAGCGGTGTAAAATTGCTAAAATATTAAAAAATGCATCTGACGATGCTTCGCTAGGGGAACCTAGTTCCCCTTCGACGGCTGCTAAGCAGCCTGAGCACCCCTCTGAATACGGCATGGGAATTCTTCCCCTGCACCCCTTATTTTTTATTGTAAAATTTTACAAAATTTTTATAAACCTTATCCTTACTGTAATTGACATCAGTCAAAATTTATACTCTCTTATACAATAAAAAACCAGAGGCATTTCCTCTGGTATATACACATTTATGAATTCCATGCCTTACCTTTGATGTTTATGGGTTTTGGTCATTAAGCCAGGTACATTGCCTCCATCGATACCTCCTACATATCCAAATAATCTGGCTGGCAAATCGGCTCGATCAAAAATCTTTCTTTCTACGACAATCTCTTCTCCTGCCTCCATACCTAGGCTGCTTATTTCATTTCCTTTATTTTGTTCTCGCTCCTTCTTATCCATGATATTCACCTCACTATTCATTGGATCTCTCCTTATTGTTTGTGGTTCCTATCCATGAATACGAGGCAATCTTTGGTGAATTATTTAAAAAAACACAGAATAAGCATCAAGTGCTTATTCTGTATCTTTATTATCTTGTTGTTTCTGACGCTTCTCTTTATCATTTTCTTCTCTTAAGCCAGCAATCATCAAATCTACAACGCACATTACAAACACTCCTTTCCACGTTTTATAATATTCAAAATATTTTGTTAATTTATATTATACCATAATTTCGTCAAAATAAAAGGCCCCGTCATCAACATTCTTTCTTATCTTGCATTTAAAACGAATACAATAAACCTTTGTCTATTTCTTTTCAGCATTAGAAACCGTCTTATTGGCTGCTGCTTTGTACTATATCTTTAAGCCAATATTCCATTTGGCAAAGTTCTATATTATTACTGCTCTCGTCTTCTATGTGGGCTTAAACTATATGATTTATAAAACACAAAAGGAGCACCTCTTTGAAATGAAGTGCTCCCTTTGTGTTTTATTGATTTTTCACTTTATCCCAAGAACTCTTTAAGGTTACGATTCTGTTGAATACTGGTGCTCCTAACACCGAAAGCTTTGTATCGACACTAAAGTATCCATGTCTTAAGAACTGATACCTAGTGCCTGGATCTGCATTGGCTACAGATGGCTCGATATAGCATTCAGATAATACTTCAAGGGAATTTGGATTTAATTTGCTATTCGGATCCGTATTTTCTTCTGTCTCTGACTCTTCCTTATCAATAACAAGATAATCATACAAACGGACCTCTGACTTTACAGCATGACCAGCTGAAACCCAATGGAGGGTTCCTTTTACTTTTCTGCCTGCAAAGCCAGTACCACTCTTCGTTTCAGGGTCATAGGTGCAACGAAGCTCAATGATTTCTCCCGTCTGTTCATCCTTGACCACTTCTTCACATTTGATGAAATATGCGTTCTTCAGACGTACTTCCTGACCTGGTGCCAATCGGAAAAATTTCTTTGGAGGTTCTTCCATAAAATCCTCCTGCTCAATATATATCACTCTAGAAAAAGGTATTTGACGGGTACCCATCTCAATATTTTCAGGATTATTTTCAGCATCAAGCATTTCTACCTGACCTTCAGGATAGTTGGTAATAACCACCTTCAAGGGTTTCAGCACCGCCATGATGGTAGGCACCTTCATCTTTAGGTCTTCGCGGATACAGTGCTCCAAAAGGCCAATCTCAACCTTGCTGTTGCTCTTAGATATTCCTATCAAATCACAGAATTTACGAATAGATTCTGGGGTATAACCTCTTCGTCTCAGCCCGGAAATCGTAGGCATTCTAGGATCATCCCATCCATCTACATAATTCTCTTCCACAAGCTTACGAAGATATCGCTTACCCATGATGGTATTGGTAAGGTTCAGCTTTGCAAACTCAATCTGCTTTGGCGGCGCTTCGAAATTTAGTTCCTTCAAAGGCCAATCATACAACGGTCGATGGTCTTCAAACTCTAGTGTACATACAGAGTGAGTAATTTTCTCCATGGCATCTGAGATGGGATGGGCATAGTCATACATTGGATAAATGCACCATGCATCGCCAGTTCGATGATGGGTTACAAAGGCAATCCGATATAAGGCAGGATCTCTCATGTTGAGGTTTGGTGATGCCATATCTATTTTTGCCCGAAGTACCCGGGAACCTTCTTTAAATTCTCCATTTTTCATGCGTTGGAATAGATCTAAATTTTCTTCAACAGAGCGGTCACGATAGGGACTTTCCTTCCCTGGTTCTGTAAAAGACCCTCTATAGGCCTTCATTTCATCTGGGCTTAAGTCACAAACATATGCTTTTCCATCTTTAATTAATTGTACAGCATATTGGTATAAATCCTCAAAGTAATCGGAAGCATAGTACTCACGATCCTCCCAATCAAATCCTAACCACTTAACATCCCTCTTGATAGAATCTACATATTCTACATCTTCCTTAATTGGGTTGGTATCATCAAAGCGCAGGTTACATAACCCTCCGTTTTGTGCTGCAAGACCAAAGTTTAAGCAGATGGACTTGGCATGTCCTATGTGAAGGTAGCCATTTGGCTCTGGGGGAAATCGGGTATGTACTCTGTTTCCATATACACCCTCCGCGTTATCTGTATTAATGATGTTCTGAATAAAATTGGTCGATTGATATGAATCTGAGGTAGATTCAGCTTCATTTTTAGGTTGATCTATATCTAACCTTTCGTTCTCATGTGTCATTTCTTTTATTCCTCCTTACCCATCTATCATTCATTATTGAATATTGAATACACGAAACAATCTAAAAAATTATATATTGTTATCTATGGTATCATATATTGCAAAAGATTTCAAAAGAAAATCCACTGTATTAATTCAAATGAAAGGATTTCTATCTACAATTATATAACAATTATAACAAAGTTTAAATGTATCATAACAACTTCTATGAAGATTTATTCAACAATCATTGAAATTTTATTCTATCTTAAAATTGACATCTCCTCCAAATATGCATAACATAGAATAGTGACCATAATAGGTAGAAGGAGTGAATTATATTGTATTGGATTGGAGAGAATTTTCCTGGCTTACTACGTGTATTTATTATTGCAATGATTTCTACTTGGCTAGGTAGCATATTTCCCATTATAGGTGGTGCAGTTTTTGGTATTCTTTTGGGTATCTTGATAAGCAATGTTATTGGCAAGCCTGAAAATGCGTTACCCGGAATCAAGTTTGTATCTAAAAAAGTTCTTCAATGGGCTATTATTTTACTCGGTGCTGGCCTAAGCTTGTCCCAAGTATGGAAAACTGGTCTAGAGTCTCTTTATGTCATGATCTTCACACTATCTGCTGCATTTATTTCAGCCTACGGCCTTGGAAAAATCATGGGTATTCCTTTTCGTCTGACATCATTGATTGGGGTGGGCACCGCCATTTGTGGCGGGTCTGCCATCGCAGCCATATCTCCTATTATCGAAGCGGAAGACATGGAAATTGCCTATTCCATTTCCACAATATTTTTGTTTAATGTATTGGCCGTTTTAATTTTCCCACCTTTGGGCCATCTTATTGGATTGTCTGATCAAGCATTTGGCCTATGGGCTGGTACCGCAATCAATGATACTTCCTCCGTGGTGGCAGCGGGCTATGCTTTTAGCAATATGGCCGGGGACTATGCCACCATTGTTAAATTAACGAGAACCACGATGATTATACCTATTTCTCTTGTCTTTGCTTTTATCACAGCAGCCAGCAAGAAAAAAGATGCAGAGAAGAATAAAGATGCTTCCTATAGCATGAAAAGTATCTTCCCATGGTTCATTATCTGGTTCTTAGTGGCATCGCTCCTAAACACCCTTGGTTTATTCCCGGCTACCTTCCTAGGGTCCCTTAAATTTCTAAGTAAATTCATGATAGTCATGGCTTTATCTGCCATTGGTTTAAGTGCTGATTTTCGAAAAATGCTAAAAACCGGCACGAAACCACTATTTCTAGGTTTGTTCGTATGGCTTATCGTCTCCGTTGTCAGTTTGATCGTTCAATTTTCAACTGGACAGATTTAATCTCACATGATCCTTTGTATTATCGAATTATACTGAATCCCCCGTATCATTTTTTAAATTCTTAGAATATGATGTAATAAGTTTTAAAAGGGGGGAATTCATATGTACAACAATTTTCCTTATGTGAGATGCCCGCATCAGCAATCTATGGCAAGACAACTTCCATGGCCAACCGCCCTTGGACCACCACCAGGTACATCTCCACCTATTGGCCCGCCACCTGGAATAACACCGAAAAAGTTATATTCTGCTTTAAAAGTTGATCCAGCTGGCATCGCACCCTGTAGGTTGCAGTTTGCCTATGTGTGGATAAAAGATATAAAGGGAAGTACAGGCCCTAAGGAATTTTGGACCTATATTGTATATGTGGGTCTTTCATCGGTGGCTGGATTTAGATGGACTGGGTCACAATGGCTCTTTTGGGGAGCAGATTTGAACAACATCGATACATTTACATGTTATTAAAAATAAAGGAAATGTAGATCATGATCTACATTTCCTTTATTTTTAATCATAGATACGCTTAAACCATATATTGTAGTCGTCTCTCTCCAAAGTCAATCCCTCGCCTGATTTCTTTTATCCTCTAATTCCTCCACTTTTAATACGATGTCCCTTGCAGTCTTTAATCCCTCACGATACCAATATTGGCTATCCTTAAGAACTATTCCGTTTCTTTCCTGTTCATTCATTCTTCCAATAGAGAAATTCAATTCATCCAAAATGATTCTTATTTCCTTGCCCATGGAAAATCCCACCTATCTTCGAGAAAGTTAAAGTTATTGATTAACATGAAACTGCCTATGTATTCATTTAAATTTCAAGGTTACTTATACTTATTTGATCTTTATGTTCATGTATAACTTTACTGTTTTCAAGTTAATGCCACCCAATGGTTACTTGTTCTTTTCAGAAATTCCATAAACAAACTTGTAAATCATCTTCTCAGTCTCATCGAATGCTTCCCTTGTTAGGGGATCCGGAAAAGACATCAAAAGAAGTGTTAGAGGGTTTTGACCATCTTCATAAGGTGGTTGTAAGTATGCATAAGGATTTAGAAAAAATCCGTTTCTTTGATAAAATCCAATTCGTCTTTGGGCTATTTCATCTTCTGGTGGCTCTACTTCAAGAATAATTTTACGATTATCATCCTTTAATAATTCATTCAGCATTTCTGTACCATATCCACTGCCTCTAAATTCCTTTTTTACAGCAAAATGCTCTATAAAGGTGAAACGAGAAAATTCCCATATCCCCATAAATCCAACAAGGCATTTATTCTTATGATAGGGAACTATCTTATACTGGGCGGTATTGAATAACCTCCATTGACTTTGGCGACTCCTTCTTTCGTCAATAGGAAATGCTTCAACATAGATTTCCCAAATTTCCTCAAAGCTATTCATTCCGCGATCCCCTCACTTCTAAAAGTCTTAACAAGGCTTGTCGATTGTTTAATTCCGGTTGTTCTAAGACCTTTTCTAGTAGATCATTCAAGGATTTTCCTATCTCTTTTCCTTGAGGGATGCCAGCGGCAATCAGATCTTTTCCATCTACTGCAAGATCTTTCACTGATAAGGGCTGTCTTTCATGGATAATTCTATCCGCTTCTTCTTTAACTCTGAGTATGTGGCTATAATCATAATCCTCCCGTGCTCCCATTTTGTCTGCAATCTGAAGCTTAAAAAGTCGATTCAGATTTTCTATGCCCACCCGACTGATCAATTTTTTAATCGCTTTTGGCTTGGCATCCTGAAATCTTGACATATGCTCTCCCACCAATATTTTCACATTCTCAATGGTGTTGTTATCATATCTCAATCTCTTTAATATCTGTTCTGCTATTTCCATCCCGTTCATATGATGCCCATAAAAACGACCTATTCCCTTCTCATCTACTATGAAGGTCTTGGGTTTTCCGATATCATGAAGAAGGGCTGATAATCGTAACTGCAAGTCACCTTCCGTATGATCTACAACAGCTAAGATGTGATGAAGCACATCTTTATCATGATTGGGATTGTGTTGTTCAAACCCTACACAGGCTATCAATTCAGGAATTATATATTTCATTAAGCCTGTATCTATTAAACGGATAATAGATTGGGAAGGGATGTCTGTCAAAAGGATTTTATTAAATTCTTCCCGAACCCGCTCCTGGCTGATCTTCTCTAGCAACCTTCCCTGCTCTACAATTTCTCGCTCTGTCATAGCATCTAAAGCAAAATCTAATTGGCCACAAAACCTTATGGCCCTCAACATACGTAGTGCATCCTCCTGAAATCGAAGGGCTGGGTCTCCTACGCACTTCACAATTCTATCCTCTAAATCTTTTCGCCCTCCATAGGGATCAACCAATCCCTGTTGATGATTGTATGCCATGGCATTGATCGTAAAGTCCCTACGACTTAAATCTTGCCGAATATCTTCTGTAAATGATACATTGCTTGGTCTTCTATGGTCTTCATAGACCCCGTCCACGCGGAAGGTAGTGATCTCAACATGATCTCCCTGATCCACTATGGTAACGGTACCATGCTGCAGTCCTGTGGGTACAACCCTATACCCCTTTTTTTCCAGGATCTCTATGACCTTCTCTGGCTTTGCGCTGGTACAAGCATCCCAATCTTTAGGAGGCTTTCCCAGCAGAGAATCCCTTACACATCCCCCTACCAAATAAGTCTCAAAACCTTCCCCTTCTAATATCTTAAACAGCTTCTCAAGCTTTGAAGGGATTACTATCTCCATGGTTCTCGTCTCCTTTATATTCCCTATAAAATGTTAATTTTCTTATCCTTTGGGCATACTACATATAAAACTCATAATCAGGGATGGTTTAGTATGGATATGATAGGATCAAAATTTAAATTAAACAATGATCAATTAACTTATCTCCACAGTATTTTAAACAATGGTGCATTGCTTCAACAAGGAAGCAATGGCCTTTCTACTATTACTGAAGATCTACAACTCATTCATTTGTCCCTAAAGGCAAAGCTAGAAAAAAAAATACTTAAACACCAAAAATCCTACATTATTCAATTCAATGTTTTTGAGATTCTTTATATTCAAACCATGTTAGAGTTCCTTATTCCCCATTTGAGTACTAGGTCTGCAGAATACCAAGGGTTTTTGTTTGATCATAAGAATGAGTTAAGTCCCAAACACTTCATGGAAATCAAAGAAGTCCATCGAGGTATCTTCTCCTTCTATCACGCTATGTGTAAGCTTATGGACAAAATCAAGCAACTGAAAGCTTATTATGAAAAAGACTTCTATGAAATCATGGATATGTCTTTAGAACAAAGGATCAATGCCCTACTACAAATCGATGGACATCTTGAAAAAAAAGCAAAAGAAGGATCCAATGTGATCTATATACACACACAAGTATAATGCTGCCTTCCCATATATTCTCACTATTCTATTAAAACCCTTCTTCCAATAGATAAAATCAAATAAAATGATGAAGAGGCAACCTGCTTCTTCATCATTTTATTTAGATTGATATACTTCTTCCCAAAACCCTAAATATCTAGATTCTTTCTCTTTCTTCAAAATGGGTATGCAGAAGTTTATGGGCTAATTCTCCAAAAGGTTCGCCTAGATATTCTCTATATAGCTCCAATATTTCCTGGTTTTCATGGGACTTTCTTACTTTCTTTCTTCTATCTTCTTCATAGATAGCATCGCGTCGCTTTTTAACAATCTCATGGTTGCCGTGATGATATGGTTGGCCACCTCCGCCAATACAACCTCCAGGACAAGCCATAATCTCTATGGCATCATAATCAGCTTTTCCATCTCGAATTTCTTCTAGGATGACTCGGGCATTTCCCAACCCGCTGGCAATACCTATTTTCAAATCCTTGTCACCAATTCTCACCGTTGCTTTTCGCACGCCCTCCATTCCCCGTAATGCTTCAAACTCCACATTTTCTAAGGTTTCACCTGTCATCCACTCATAAGCCGTCCGAAGGGCTGCTTCGATGACACCGCCGGCTGTACCAAATATAACAGATGCACCCGTAGTTTCTCCTAATGGACTATCAAACTCGCCGTCTGGCAGTTTGTCAAACACGATACCTGCTTCCTTAATCATGGCACCAAGCTCCCGGGTTGTGATCACGATATCCACATTGTTATGGGCATCCTTTGTAAGCTCAGGACGTTTTGCTTCTGCTTTTTTAGCAATGCAGGGCATTATGGATACTACGACAATGTTATCGGGATCTAACCCATTTTTCTCCGCATAATATGTTTTAGCAATGGTTCCAAACATAATATGGGGTGATTTACAAGTGGATGGTACATGAAGTAATTCGGGGAATTGATGCTCAATAAACTTTACCCATGCAGGACAGCAATTCGTTAGAATAGGCAATGTTTTATTGTTTTTGATTCGATAGATTAATTC